>NZ_CDXDOS010000368.1:0-2502 GCF_978021245.1 Frankia sp. CoBUL1 | reverse complement strand
GGGCACCCCGAATCACCCCACAGCACGTCTACAAAACATCACCGATCACAACGTAGCGTGATCTCTGCGCGGCCCTGGGGGTGGAGGCGGCGAGTGACTACGACAAGGTGAAGGCGGGCCTGTCGGATGTGCAGGCGCGGGACAAGGACACCGGCGAGCGGGTGTGGGTGGTGCGGGTGCTGGACGCGGACCCCGCGGCCCGACAGGCGGAGGTCAAGATCAAGATCACGGCGGAGGTGCAGCCGGTTCCCCCGGAGGTGCTGCCGGGTACGCCCTTCCGGCCGGTGATGTTCGAGGGCCTGACGGTGACGCCGTGGGTGGACACCACCGGGTCCCGTCCGCGCCAGGCGTTCGCGCTGCAGGCCGGGACGATGCAGTCGGTGGGCACGTCGGGCCGTCGGGCGTCGGCGGTGGCAGCGTGAGCGGCCACGACGTGAGCCGCAACGAGGCAAGGGCGTCGTACTGGTCGCTGGTACTGGGCGTGCGGACCGACTGGTCGGTGACCTGCCACACCTACCCGAACCGCCCGCCGATCCTGGCGGTCGACGCGGGCGGGACAAGCCTGGCCCTCTCGGCCGCCGCCGATGTCCCGGCCGGAAACCACATCGAGTTCGCGTATGCATTGCTGGCGGCGGTGAACGAATACCTGATCGTCTGCGAAACCCGCCAGCTCGACGCCGAAGAGGCGGCGAACGCCGCCGAGAACTCCGCGGACGCGGTCGAGAATCGCGCCGCGTAGCCTTCGCTCCTTCTTTCCGTCGGCGGCCTGACTTTCTCGCTCGGCCGTCCGCTTGATTCCCCCCTCCCGACCCTGTGGTTCGCGCGCTCGAAAACAGGTGGTATTTGTCATGTCCAGAATCAACGGCGATCGTCCCGGCCCCCGGGTTCCCACCCGCACCGACAAGATGCGGGTGCCGCTGTGGATGCTGCTGCTCGCGGTCGCCTGCAAGGGCCTATGGCTGGCGGTCCGCTGGTGTTTCCGGCACCGTGTCGCTGTCGCGGTCACGGTGGGCCTGATGCTGTTCACCCACCGCTTCGGCCCGGTGGGTCTGGGCGCGCTGGTCGGCGGGCTCGTCTTGGTGACCCTCGGCTGGCGGCGGGTGCATCCGCGGTCGCTGGCCTGGCTGGGGCATTGGGCGCTTGGTCGGGTGCGGCTGGCGATCGTGTACCGCTGGCGGTGGCGTTCGGCGATGGTGCACACCGACCTTTCCATCCGGATGCCGACGTCCAACGCCGATCAGGTGACGTTTGATGAGTACTTTCCGCGGATCCGCACGATCCGTTCCTCCCGCGTCGTCGATGTACTGCGGGTGGAGCTGCTGCCGGGCCAGACCCCGGAGCAGTGGGCGGAACAGGCCGAGGCACTACGCCACATCTTCCGGGCTCGTCGCTGCCAGGTGCAGGCGGAGACGTTCCGTTTCGTCCGGGTGCATTTCCACCGCCGTGACCCGCTCACCCGGCCGGTTCTGCCGGCCGACCTCGACGGACCGGACTCGGATGGTGCCGGCGCTGCTCGTGACCCTGGCAGCGTCAACACCGACGGTCCGCGTCAGGTCGCTCCGGACCGGGGTCTGGTCGCTCGGCTCGTGGCCGGGCTGTCCTCGGTGGTCGTGGGCCGGTGTGAGGACGAATCACCCTGGACGCTGCCCGTGCGCGGGACACACATCCTGGTGGCGGGGGCGACCGGGGCGGGGAAGGGCTCGGTGCTCTGGTCGCTGCTGCGGGGCCTCGGCCCGGCGGTGGCCGCGGGGCTGGTGGAGCTGTGGGTCTGCGACCCGAAGGGCGGCATGGAGCTGGCCTTCGGCCGGCCGATGTTCACCCGGTTCGCGACGACGACCGAGACGATCGCGGATCTCCTCGACGACGCCGTGACCGTCCTGCAAGACCGCACGGCCCGACTGTCGGGCGTAACCCGGCTGCACACCCCGACCGTCGACGAACCGCTGATCGTTCTGGTCGTCGACGAGATCGCCTCACTGACCGCGTACGTGACCGACCGAGAGTTGAAGAAGCGGATCGGCGCAGCCCTGCCGCTGCTGCTGTCCCAGGGCCGGGCGCCGGGGGTCGTGGTCCTGGCAGCGGTGCAGGACCCGCGAAAGGAAGTGCTCCCGTTCCGGGACCTGTTCCCGGTCCGGGTGGCACTGCGGATGACCGAACCGGAACAGCCTGACCTGGTCCTCGGCTCCGGCGCCCGGGAACGCGGCGCGCGGGCCGAGGAAATCCCCCGGTCCCTGCCCGGGGTCGGCTACGTGCTGCACGACGGCGACCCCGACCCGGTCCGCGTGCGGGCCGCATACGTCGATGACGCCGAGATCAACCGGACCGTGCTCACTTACCGCCCGCCATCGGCGGCCGGTGGGTGGACACCCGATGTCGACAGCTTCGGCGGCGACCGGGGCGACGGATCCGACCCGCTCGACGGGCTCGACGACGCGGCCTAATGAGAGCTACCGGGTCGCCGTAGGGCAGGCTCGGTGCCGGTAGCTCTCATTAGGCCGCGTC
>NZ_CDXDOS010000367.1:0-2507 GCF_978021245.1 Frankia sp. CoBUL1 | reverse complement strand
ACTGTCAACTGCACCCGCCGGCCCATCCACCATCCAGTCCCTCGACGCCATCACGATCATCCTATCGAGACGTCGCTACGACCGTTTGACCCCGCCCCTGTACAGCGGGGCCATGCCGTCATCGTCGGCGGAAGTATTGCGGGACTCACCGCGGCGCGCGTGCTGAGCGAACACTTCGCCGCGGTCACCATTCTCGACCGAGACGCCCTGCCGACAACCGTCGAAGAACGGCGCAACGTCCCGCAGGCGCCTCATCTGCACGGCCTGCTGTTCAGCGGCGCATCGGCGCTCGACGGACTCTACGGCGGCTTCACGGTCGCGATGACCGACCAGGGCGCGCCGCCGTATGACCCGCAACGCGACGTCGCCTACTTCTTTCCCGAAGGCTGGATCCGGCGTGCGCCATCCGACATGCGGTCCGTGTTCGGCACGCGGGCCCTGACCGAGCACACCATCCGGACGCTGACCCGCCGGCTACCGAACGTCCGGTTCCGCCACGCCGAGACCATCGGCCTGCGCAGGGCCGGCGGCGACCGGGTAGACGCGGTCGTGTGTGACGACCTCGACGGTCTGGGCGGACTGATCGAGGCCGATCTTGTGGTGGACGCCGGCGGCCGCGCATCCCGCTCCCCGCACTGGCTCGCCGACGCCGGGTTCGACGCCCCGCCGGAGTCGACGGTGCAACCGTTCCTCGGTTACGCCACCGTGCACTGCTACTTGCCCGAGGATGCCCTACCGGGAGACCTGCGGGCAGTGTGCGCGCCACCGGCACCGCACAACACCAGAGGTGCGTTCCTCCTGCCGGAGGAGAACAACCTCTATGGCCTCATGGCCGTCGGGACCAGCCGTGACTTCCCGCCCGGCGACCCGGCGGGCTTCGACAAGTTTCTCCGGACCGCCGCCACCCCAGTCCTGCACGAGATGTGGCAACGTGCCGAGCCCGTCAGCGACATCAGGACGACGAGGATGTCAGTGAATCGGCTCCGCCGCTGGAACGAGCTGGCTCGGCGGCCACAGGGGTTCATCGCGGTCGGCGACGCGGTGGCCGTATACAACCCGGTGTACGGCCAAGGCATGACTGCGGCCGTCCTGCAGGCGGTGGCCTTGCGCAACCGCCTGCGTCAGACGGACGATCTGGACACGGCCGTCGAGCGTCTCCACGACGACGTCATGGCCGTCACGTCGTTCGCCTGGCAGGCCGCGACCGCATCCGACCTGGTCTTTCCCGTGACGGAAAGCCGTAATATGCCCGCCCCGACACCCGAAGAGCGGGCGGGCGCACAATACCTGGGCATGGTGCGCGCCACCGCCGTCGACGACGCTTACGTCGCGGGCGAATTCTACCGGGCGCTGGGCTTGATCCGGCCCGAGTTCCTCCTCGCTGACGAGGTCCGCACCCGAGTCGAACGGTGGTTGGCGGACCCGCCGGCTCCGACCGACGACCTGTCGCGCCCGCCTGCGTGGGCCGATGCCGATCCACCGATACGGAGTCGGCCGCCGTCGGGCACTGCCGCCGTCGGGCACTGAGGTAATGACGGGCGGCGGATCCCGGGCAGGAGAGCACCCCCAGCCACTCGAAGGCGCCTTCGAGTACTCCTCATACCGCGGGCATCCCGAGGGTGGGGTGCTTTCCATCGTTGGACGGCACCCCACCCTCCGGTCCGCCTCGGCGGCTACGCCCCGGCGAACGGCTGCTGCCCGCCGAACCGCTGCCCGGCCTGCTCCGCCGCGGGCTGCTCCGCTTGGCCCGCGGTAAACGGCTGCTGCCCGCCGAACCGCTGCCCGGTCTGCTCCGCCGCGGGCTGCTCGGCCACGGACTGCTCCGCTTGGCCCCCGGCCCCCGGCTGCTCGGCCGCGGCTGGCGCTGGGGCCTGCTCGGCTGTGGCCGTCGCCGCGGCGGTGGGTTGCGCTGCCGGACCGGTGCCGGCGCCCGCCGCAACACCCACCAGCTCGCGTATCCTGCTTTCCACATACCTGTCGCTGTAGTGCGACCTGTCGGCGATGCGCTGAACAAGGTCGTCAACGCTCGAGGCTGCGTCCAGGTCCGACGAGTTTACCTCGGCGAACTGGTCAAGGATCTGGTATCGGATCTGCTGCCAGTTTTGCCGCAGCACGCGCTCCACCTGCTGCGTTTCCTGCTGATTCATTATCATCACTCTACCCCGGTCGGGCATCCGTCCCACGGCTGAGCCTATGACGCGGGCAGAGACTGTCAACCGCAGAAACCACCATCCGCCGCCAGGGCCACACGGCAGGACGAGCGACGACGAAAGCGCCGGCTGACGGATATTTCTTATCAACGGGGAAGAAAGGAAATATCCCGGCCGTTGAGGCAGGGCTGCGCGAAGGTCGCGTGGTGTGACGGCCCGTTGCGCTAAGTGGCCACCACCCAGGGCTGCGCGAAGGTCGCGTGGTGTGACGGCCTGCTGCGTTAAGTGGCTATGAATTGGAGTGTCCGGCGGCGGTCTCCGGCGATGTGTTCGAGGGTTTCCTTGACTTTTCTGACT
>NZ_CDXDOS010000366.1:0-2523 GCF_978021245.1 Frankia sp. CoBUL1 | reverse complement strand
GCGTGCGCGGGTCACAGTCTGGGATGTGACCCGGCGCACGCCGGTCGACGCCTTCGAGGTGCCCGGCGGCATGCCCGTGGCCGCGGTCGCGTTCAGCCGCGACAGCAGCCAGCTCAGCGCGGCCGGGTTGGACGGAACGGTGAGCGTCCGGGACCTGGCCTCGCACCGCACCGCTGTCGCCCAGCCACCCAGGGGCAGCTTCACCGCGACCGCCCTGGGCGCGGACGGACGGCTGGTGGCGCTCGGCACCGGTTCCGGCCTGGTCGAACTGTGGGACACCACGACGGGGCAGCGGCTGTCCTCGCTCGCCGGCCACCTTGACTGGGTCGAGGACGTCGCGTTCAGCGAGGACGGCCGGCGGATCGCCGCCGGCGGCGTTGACCAGACGGTCGTCGTCTGGGAGACCGCCACCGGCGGCATGATCGGTGCTCCGCTACGCGGGCACGGTGCCGGGTTGGAATCCGTCGCGTTCGCCGCGGACGGGCACACGGTGGTCTCCGGCGACGACGGCGGCAGCGCGATCGTCTGGGACCTCGCCGGCCGGGCGGCCGGGCTTCGCTGACTGGCCACCAGGCAGCGGTGTGGGGCCTGTCCGCGAGCCCGGACGGGCGCCTGCTCGCCACCTCCGCCGATGACGGCACGGTCATGCTCTGGGATGCCCACGGCACCGGCGGGCACGCCGTGTTCCACGGCAGTGGGCAGACACAGGCTCTCGTGTTCACGCCGGACAGCCGCTGGCTGGCTGTCGGCGAGGGCGGAACCGTCGCCCTGTGGGAGGTGGCGGGCAACCACACGGTCCGGACCATGCCGACGGGGACGATGGCGGGCACGACCGCCCTCGCCGTCAGCGCGGACGGCCGCTGGCTCGCCGCGGGCACCAACGACGGCGGCGTTCTGCTGTGGGACCTGTCCGACGCCCACCCTTCCAGCAGGCGCCTGCCCGCCCATGCCGACACGATCACCGGCCTGGAGTTCAGCCTGGACGGGGGCACGCTGGCCTCCGGCGGTCTGGACGGCGTCGTCCGGCTGTGGGATGTCGGGGCTGGCCGGTCCGCCGGCACGTTGGGCCGCGCGGGCGATGTCGGTGTGCAGAGCCTCGCGTTCGACCCGACCGGGCGGATGCTCGTGACCGGCGACGCGCGCGGTGCCATCACCAGCTGGGACGTCGCCCGCCGGCTGGCCCGGCAGAGTTCGCTGGCGGCGCACGCGGGCCCGGTGTACGGCGTCGCCATCAGCGGCGACGGGCGTACCGCCGCGACCGGCGGCAGGGATGGCCTGGTCGTCCTGTGGCGGCTCAGCGACACCGGCCGTTGGTACCGCCTCGACGAGCCACTGCGCGGGCACACCGACGCGGTCACCCGGGTCGTGTTCAGCCCCGACGGCCGCACCCTCGCGTCGGCGAGCTTCGACCGGACGGTCCGCCGGTGGGATGTCGATGCCGAGTCATGGCGACAGCGCGCCTGCACGATCGCCAACCGCGATCTTTCCCGCACGGAATGGAGTCAGTTCGTGGGAGAGCAGCTCGGCTACGAGTCAATCTGCGGGTTCACCCGATGACCCGGCCGACCGCGCAGCCCGCCACCGAGGTGGAGGATCTTCCCTACGACGTGTTCGTCAGCTACCGGCACCGGGAGCCCGCGATGTCCTGGGTCCGCGACCGGCTGGTGCCCGGCCTGCGGCAGCGGGGCCTGCGGGTCTGTCTCGACGTGGACTCCTTCCGCCTCGGCGCGCCACTGGTGCTGGAGATGGAACGTGCGGTGGTCGAAAGCCGGTGCACCCTGGCGGTCCTCACACCCGCATATCTGGAAGGCACCTTCACCGAGCTGGAGAACGTACTCGCCGAGCATCTCGGCCTCGAGACGGCGCGGGACCGGCTGCTCATGGTCCTGCGTGAGCCCTGCCAGCCGACGCTGCGACTGCGGTTCCGACTGTGGCTTGACCTCACCGCCGACGGCGACCTCGAGGCCGGGTGTGACCGCCTAGCCCGCGAGCTCCGGTCCCCGAAGGTGGACGAGTAATTCCTGACTGGCCCCGGCCGTCTCGGCGCGTCCTGATGCTGTGCATCCGGCGTGTGGACGTGGAGAGAGGCCCTCCAAGATCGAGTTGTGACGCAAGACCTGGAGACCCTCCTCACCGCACTGTACGTAAAGATCGACGACAGGTACGACAGGAGGCGGCGCGTGGGCAGGCACCCGCTACTGTCCGACGCCGAACTCGTCTGCCTGGCCGTCGCCCAGTCGATGCTCGGCTACACCTCGGAAGCCCGCTGGCTGCGCTACGCCCGCAAGCACATGTCCACCATGTTTCCCTACCTTCCGCTGCAGCCGGGCTACAACAAGCGGCTCCGCGACGCGTTGCCGCTGGTCAAGAAGGTCATACGAGACGGCGACCATGTGCTGCAGCCGGTTGTCGCGGCTGTCCCGGGTACGACCCAGCACATCGGCCAGCGCCTGGCGGATCCTGGCCGGCCTATCGACAGCGTCGAGATCCTCACCCAACCGAACCGCCGCCGCGACTACGCAC
>NZ_CDXDOS010000365.1:0-2544 GCF_978021245.1 Frankia sp. CoBUL1 | reverse complement strand
TACGCCGCCATGCAGCTCATCGGCCGAGATCTACAGGGAAAGAAACCCTCACCGCTGCTCGTCCGGCTCCTCGAAGTCCGTCAGGACGACCCGCGGCACCGTCGCCGACTGAGCGCATCCCGAATTCAGCGCGTACATGCCACCCTAATGAGCGCGCTCAACAGCGCCGTGAAACGCAAGAAACTGGGCCATAACCCGGCTGAACACGTCGAGCTTCCCAGAGCTCGCAAGGTCAGGCCGCTCGTGTGGACCGCGCCGCGGATCGCCGCTTGGCAGCGCAAAGGCACCCGGCCCTCCCCGGTCATGGTCTGGACCCCTCAGCAGGCCGGCGCCTTCCTCGACTTCACCGCCGCCGACCGGCTCTACCCGCTGTGGCATCTCATCGCCCACCGCGCCCTGCGCCGCGGCGAAGCCGTCGCGCTCGGCTGGACCGAAGTCGACTTCGACGACGACAGCATCTACATCCTCGACAATCTACCCGGATCCGGGCCAGACGCCGAGGACGACATCGACCTCTACGAAGACCCGAAGAGCGAAAACGGTACCCGCACCATCAGCCTAGATCCGACGACCAGACAGGTTCTGGAGTCCTGGCAGACCCACCAGGACGGTGAACGCGCCGCTTACGGGAAGGCCTGGACCGACAGTGGCCGGGTGTTCACCCATCCTGACGGCACTCCGCTCAACGCGGACGGAATCTCCCAGCGCTTCGAACGGCTCGTAATACGCTTCGCCACCATTCGCACCGAACACGCCGAACACGCCGAACACCACTGGAGCGTCCATCGCCTCGCCGACCGGCACCGCATGCCCCCCGAAGCCATCAAAATCGCTCTCGACTTCGGCCCGCTGCCCCCGATCCGACTCCACGACCTGCGCCACACCGCCGCCAGCCTCACCTACCTGGCCACCAAGGACTTCAAGGTCGTCTCCGAGCTTCTCGGACACGCCTCCATCCACTTCACCGGCGACGTCTACACCTCGATCTTCGCCGACGCGGACCGCGCCGCCGCCAAAGCCGCCGCCGCCGTCGTTCCCCGCCGACTTCCACCCGGACCGCGGCCACCCACCACGCAACCCGTCGTGCCGCCCGCTGACGGCCCCGAACCCGACGGCCTCGGCATCGAGCTGTAAGCGACCCCCACGCTAACGCCACGTCAAACAGGCACCACCACGACCTACCGTAGTCGCTCTCCGTAGCCGCCGGTCGAACGTCCAAGATTAGTTGCCGTCGCAACGGCATCACATCGGCATCACATCGACCAGATGTCGATCTCCGGTGCGATCAGGTCGCCACGAAAGCCCAGGTCAGACGTGGTGGGGCGGGTGGGGCTCGAACCCACGACCGACGGATTATGAGTCCGCTGCTCTAACCGGCTGAGCTACCGCCCCCCTGGATCGATCCCCCCAGCGTCTCACAGCGTGGAGGACGTCTCACAGCGTGGAAGGACATCGACGACGTACAGCCTAACGGCTACCGCCGGATGGCATGCGTCCGCTCGTCTGGCCGCGGAGAGGAGCCCAAGAACAAGACTCACCGGAAGTGGACGACCACGGAATGCCGAGGCGGCACGGATCGACGGCGGCACGGATCGACGGCATTCCGGCGCCGCCGCCGTCCCGGCGACATGCCCAGGTCAGCGCCTGTCCGGCGCCGCTTGACCGCTCGATCCGGACTTGTGATGCCGAGACGACATCCCCGGCTATGCTCACCGTGCTGATCCGCTCACGCGGCTTGTCCCGATCTGCCGCCTGCCGAAGAGCGATGAATGACCGCTGATCCCGAATCCGCCTGGCAGCGTTACACCGTCTCCGCCGAGCTTCTGTACCGCGACGACACGGCCGACGCCCTGCGCGGCTGGGACTTCGACGCCGCGTTCCTGCTCATGCGCAAATGGGACCATGTCAGCCAGGACCGCCTAGCCTCCTCCATCGAGGGGTTCAGCCAGTCCCGGATCAGCGGCCGGTCCGCACCCACTACGTCGTCGACAACAGCCGCCACACCCGGAGCAACCCCGCCGACCGGCTACCAGACC
Source organism: Frankia sp. CoBUL1 (assembly GCF_978021245.1). NCBI lineage: Bacteria > Bacillati > Actinomycetota > Actinomycetes > Frankiales > Frankiaceae > Frankia > Frankia sp. CoBUL1. Next base: position 508 of record NZ_CDXDOS010000365.1, on the reverse strand, counting down.
GTCGCCATCACCAACGGCTACACCCGCACCCTGCACACAGCAGGGCCCGACCACATCATCGACTCACTCACCGAACTCCTCGACCTCCTCGCCTGACAGCGAGGGCGCGGACCTCAGGCCACAACCCAGCCGGTCAACCCAGCCGACTGTACTGTAGATGGCACCGAGGACACGAAGGCCGCTCCGGCAGGGACCGCCGGGTGTCACTATTGGTGCCTTCACAAACGGCTCATACCTCATAGTGACTCTCGGAGAGTACGGCGAGCCGGGCACCGCCCATCACGAGTGGGACTTTCGAGTCGTGTCTCGTCAAGGTTCCCAGGTAAACACCAGGATGTTCGACTGCAGCGGTGGCGCAGTTGAACACGCGTGTTGTCGCCGGAGTCGGGTGTTCGCGCCGCACCGGCCCCGGCGTAAGCTTGAAAACCGCGGATTAGCCCCGGCCAAGCGGCAGGGCTGCGCGAAGGTCGCGTGGTGTGACGGCCCGTTGCGTTAAGTGGCTATGAAC
>NZ_CDXDOS010000364.1:0-2555 GCF_978021245.1 Frankia sp. CoBUL1 | reverse complement strand
AGTGAGCAACTCGCCCCGCCGTGGGCAGGACCTTCGTAGGCTGGCGGGGTGACCGATCGCCTGTACTTCCGTCAACTGTTGTCCGGCCGCGACTTCGCCGTCGGCGATCCGGTCGGTACCCAGATGGTCAACTTCGTCTACCTCGTGGGTGACCGCGAGACCGGCGAGGCCTTGGTTGTCGATCCCGCCTACAAGGTCGACGACCTGCTCAACCTGCTGGCCGCCGACGGTATGCGGCTCACCGGCGCGCTCGTCACCCACTACCACGCCGATCACATCGGCGGAAACGCGTTCGGCCTGGAGATCGAGGGTGTCCGCCAGTTGCTCGGCCGGCAGAACGTCCCGATTCACGTGAACCGGGCCGAGGCGAAGTGGGTACGGCGGGCGACCGAGGTCTCCGCGGCCGATCTGGTCGAGCATGACGACGACGATGTGGTGACGGTCGGGGAGATCCCCGTGCGGCTGCTGCACACCCCCGGCCACACCCCCGGCAGCCAGTGTTTCCTCGTCGACGATCGGCTCGTTGCCGGAGACACCCTGTTCCTCGAGGGCTGCGGCCGGATGGACCTGCCCGGCGGCGACGCGGGACTGATGTACGACAGCCTGCGTCGGTTGGCCGCGTTGCCGGACACCACCACCGTCTTCCCCGGCCACCAGTACTCTCCGCAGGCGTCGGAGGACCTTGCGGTGGTCAAGCGGATGAACCACGTCTTCCGGCCGACGAGCGCCCAGCAGTGGAAGGCGATGCTGGGCCTGTCCTGAATCCCGCGGTCGACCGGGTCGCAGCCGGGAAGACCCTCGTGTTTGCGGAACCGCATGGTCGACAAGGCGAGGAGCCCCGTATGACAGCCCCGGTCCGTGCCGCCGTCCTGCAACTCGGCTGTCCCGACGAGGAGAACGCGGCGGACCGGGTGCGCAGGGTGCTGGGGGAGATCCGGCGGACCTGGGCGGACCTGGTCGTCCTCCCCGAACTATGGGTCACCGGCTATTTTCACTTCGATCGGTACGAGGCGGAGGCGGAGGCGTTGACCGGGCCGACGGTCACCGCCCTGCGGGAGGCCGCCCGGGAACGCGGATGCCACCTGGTGGCCGGTAGCATCGTGGAACGGTCCGCCGACGGACGGCTTTTCAACACGACCGTGTTGATCGGTCCGGACGGGATGATCCGGCATGCGTACCGCAAGGTGCACCTGTTCGGCTACGGCTCCGCGGAGGCCCGGTTGCTGACGCCGGGTGCCACGGTCGGAACCGTCCCCACCGAACTCGGCATCGTCGGGCTGGCGACCTGTTACGACCTCCGGTTTCCCGAGCTGTTCCGGCTGTTGGCCGAGGGCGGTGCCGAGATCGTGGTGGTGGTATCGGCCTGGCCGTTGGCCAGGCTGGACCACTGGCGCGTGCTCACCCGGACCCGGGCCATCGAGAACCAGGTGTATCTCGTCGCCTGCAACGCCGCGGGCCGCCAGGCGGGCCGGGAGATGGCCGGGGCGAGCGTCGTCGTCGATCCGTGGGGAGAGGTGCTCGCCGAGGCCGGCCCGCGGCCCACCACGGTGCGCGCGGAGCTGGACCCGTCCCGACCGGCCGCCGTTCGTGCCGAGTTCCCGGTGCTCACGCATCGCCGGCTCGGGGTCGACCACCAGAACCGGCTCGACCACCAGAACCGGCTCGACCACCAGAACCGGCTCGACCCTGCGCATCTGCTCGACCTGGCCGGGCGTGGCAAGGCCTTTCTTGACTTCTGGCGAGAGCGGCACCTGTGCAGCCTGACCACCGTCCGGCCGGATGGCAGCCCGCACGTGGTCGCCGTCGGCGCGACACTTGATCCGGCGGCGGGCATCGCCCGGGTGATCACATCGGCCCGGTCCCGCAAGGCCCGCCTGATCGCGGCGGGACCGGCCCACGGCACCCCCGTCGGGCTCTGCCAGATCGACGGCCGACGCTGGTCGACGCTGGAGGGACTGGCCGTGCTCCGGGATGATCCGGCGAGTGTGGCCGACGCCGAGTTCCGCTATGCGCAGCGTTACCGCACGCCGCGGGCCAATCCCCGGCGTGTCGTCGTGGAGGTGCGGATCACCCGCGTGCTCGGCAGCGTCTGACCCTCAGGACTCGATCGCCGCGGTGATGCCGACCAGCAGCCATTCCAGCCCGTCGGCGAAGTCCTCCTGCGCGTCGTCACCCATGATCGTCGTATTGCCCGGACCCAACTGCGCGAGGAAGGGATAGTCGCCGGTGGCGATCAGGCTGCGGAGGTAGGTGGTCAGCTCGACCTTGTCGACGTCGGTCCGGGAGTGGAGGTCCCGCGCCCGCAGTTCGGCGAGAACGTGCCCGATCGTGTACGTGTCGACCGCGCGCAGAATCGCGATCTTCCGGCGAGGTGGCACGGGCAGCCTGGCGACCGCTGCGGCCGACTGCTCGGCGTGGCGCAGCGCGTTCGGTCCGTAGTGCGGCCGTCCGGCGAACGTGGTCAGCATCCAGGGATGGCGCAGGAAGCTGGCCCGGGTCTGATGGGAGATGGCATGCAGGGCGTCGCGCCAGTCGGCGGGCAGCGGGTCGGGGAC
>NZ_CDXDOS010000363.1:0-2562 GCF_978021245.1 Frankia sp. CoBUL1 | reverse complement strand
CCCGGGTCGACCCCGCCCCTCCTGGATGCGCCCAGCGTTCCCACGGGCCTTCGGGAGTGCGCCGGGTGCGGCGCGCCCGTGGCCCGGCCGGGCCACGACGAGCAGGACGAGCAGGACGAGCAGGACGAGCAGGACGAGAGCGTCGCCCTGGAAGGCAGCTGCGCGGGATGCGGCCACCGCTACTCGTTCACCGTCAAGCTGCGACCGGGCGAACGGGTCGGCCGCTACACCGTGCACGGCGTCATCGCGCACGGTGGGCTCGGCTGGGTGTATGCCGCGACCGACGACAACCTCGGCGGCGACGACGTGCAGGCCTGGGTGGTGCTCAAGGGCCTGCTCGACGCGGCGAACCCGGAGGCGCGTCGGATCGCCGAGGGAGAGCGGCGCATTCTGACCACGGTGTCCCATCCGGGCATCGTCAAGATCCTCGACTATGTCACCCACCATGGCGAGGACTACATCGTCATGGAGTACGTGCCGGGGGTGTCCCTAGCCGGCCTGGCCGAGGTCGGGGTGGCGGGACCGGACGGGCGGTCGGCTCCGCCGTCGGCCGCCGACATGATCCGCTACCTGCTGCGGGTGCTTCCGGCCCTCGGGCATCTGCATCGCCTCGGGCTGGTCTACTGCGACCTGAAACCGGAAAACGTGATGGTCACCGCCGAGGACGTCAAACTGATCGACCTCGGCGGGGCGCGCCGGCTCGACGACCGCGTGTCGGGATACCTGTCCACGCCCGGCTACCGGGCCCCCGAACTCGACGACGACGGGGAACGCCCGGCGGACATCGCGCGCACCGCGCCCACGGTCACCACCGACATCTTCGCCGTCGCCCGGACCCTGGCCCGTCTCGTCCTCGGCCGGTTCCCGGGCTTCCTCGGCGCCTACCGGCACGCCCTGCCGCCGCGCCGGGCCCATGCCCCGTTGCGGGACTTCGAATCCCTGGACCGGCTCCTGCGCCGGGCCACCGCGACCGATCCCGACCAGCGCTTCCAGAGCACCACGGAGCTCGCCGACGAACTGGTGGGGGTGCTCTACGAGATCGTGGCCAGAACGGAGGGGCCGGTCCCCCCGTTGGCCAGCCGGTGGTTCGACGCCGTCGGGCACCCCACCGGGGAGGCGGGGCCCGCCGGGACCCCCGCATGGTGGGAGGTCCTCCCCAATCTGCGGATCGACCAGGACGATCCATGGGCGCCCGGACTGACCGCCGGTTCGGACGAGGAACCGGCCTCCCTGGCCACCCGGCTGGCGGCGATCGTCCCGAGGACCACCGAGGTGCGGCTGTCCCTGGCCCGCGCCCAGATCCGGGCCGGGCAGCTCCATGAGGCGGCGGGCACCCTGGACGACGCGGCCGTGGAGCAGCCGCGGGAATGGCGGGTCGACTGGTACCGGGGCCTACATGCCCTCGTCGGACGACAACCGGCCGTGGCCGCCGCGGCGTTCGACCGGGTCTACTCCCGGGTCCCTGGGGAGCTCGCTCCGCGCCTCGCCCTCGCGACCGCACTCGCGGACGTGACGACCACCGCGGACACCGCGCCTGAACGTGACGCGGCCCGGCACCGGGCCGCGGCCCTGTTCGACGTCGTCTCCACCATCGATCCGAGCACGACCAGCGCGGCGTTCGGGCTGGCCCGATGCCGGACCGATCCGACCGACAAGATCGACGCTTATCTACGGGTCCCTCCGTCGTCCGCCGCCTACACCGCGTCGCGGATCCGCATGATCGGGGTGCTCGTCGGCCTGGCCGCCCGACCAGACCGCGCGGCCTCGGGATCGGCGGCCCTGCATCGGGCGGCGACGATACTGGCCGATCCAAGGCTCGACCTGGGCGAACGACGCCGGGCCGAACTGCACCGTGACCTGTTCACCGCCGCCTTGGCCCTCGTCATGACCTACCCGGCCGCCTACCCGGCCGCGGATGCGCCCCGGCCACCGACCCTGCTCAGTCGGGTCATGGTGGAACGGGACCTCCGCTTCGGGCTGGCCGAGACCTACCGAGAGATGGCCCGGTTGGCCGGTGACCGGGCGAGCCGGGTCCGCCTCGTCGACCAGGCGAACCGCATCCGGCCCCGCACGCTGCTCTGACGGTGGCTTCCTTACTCAGTCAGCTTCCTTGCAGCCGTAACTTCCTTGCTCACAGGCACTGAGAGCTGCGGAGCTCGGCGATATCACCTCCGAAGGTATCCAGCGAACCCTGGCCACCAACCATCTCGCGCCGTACCTGCTGCTGCGCTCGCTGATCGGCCCCATGAGTGACCGGCCAGCGCGCTTCGTCGTGGTCGGCGGCTCACCGGCTCCCGCATCACGGTAAACGGCGCTCATCCGGGCATTATCAGCAAGACGGACTCGGCCGAGATTCCCGCGGCGCACTGCGGGTGTTCAGCGCGATGCTCGATCCGTTCAGGCCTGGCCCCGACGTCGGTACCGATACACCGGCATGGCTCGCGACCAGTCCCGAAATCAATGAGCCTTTTCAAAGTAGCTTTTCCTGAATCGGCCATATATTTTCAGGTTGATCCGCCGAATTCACCTGGAGGCCGATCCGACAACAACCTTGATCGAGCA
>NZ_CDXDOS010000362.1:0-2564 GCF_978021245.1 Frankia sp. CoBUL1 | reverse complement strand
CAACCCGGGCAGGCCAAAGCCCCCGCCGCCAGCCGACGCTCGACCGAACCTGGATCAGCCTCTACCGTGAGCACCGCGCCTCCGCGCGCCACACGGCCCTCCCCGAGCCCGGCCAAAGGATCAGGGGAGGGCCGTTCGCGTTCCCGACGCGCTCACGGTGAACCAGCCAGCCAACCGGACACCCACCCCACACCCACCAACCAAACTTGACGGCAAGCAACCACCGTGTTCGTCGGCACGGTGCCGCCACCGACGAACCCGCACCCCCACCCAACGTCAACCCACCGCCATCGGCACCGTCACCGCCGCCCCGCGCCCCACCCGTGGGCATCGAGAGCGCCGTTCAACACCCGATCGGGCGACCCGACAACGCCGCCGCCAACAGCCGCCGCCAACAGCCGCGACCAGCGCCGCCGCACCCCCGCAGACGCCCGAACGTCGTCGAATAGTGACGACTTTTCGACAGCCAGTGACCTGCAAACCCGAACGCGTGCGACCAGCGGACCAGCCCCACCGTCCGCCCCGGCACCCGGCCCGCCGCCACGTCGAGCGCTTCGGCGAACACCCGATCCGCGCCCAGGCGCCAGCAGGTCTCCACCAACCGCCGGGCAGGTCACGCAGCCCGAGCCGGGACAGGTGCCGCAGCGACCGCACCGGCGCATCCAGCGCCCCAGAATCGGTGACGGACTTGGTCAGATACTTCGCCAGGTAGTTGCCGACCTTGACCGCATCCGTCTCACCACTGATCCGGACACGGCGGATATCGACCTGGTCGCCCCAGCGCACCGCCCAGCCACCACCCGCCGACGTCTGCACCGGCAGCGCGCCCGACGCGTCGAACAGCGCGACCGCCGCCGGGTCGGGCGCGTCCACCGCCACCGACCCCAGGACCGTGCGCAGGCAGTCCGCGACCAGGTCCCCACGCGCCTACTCCGGCGCGCCGGCCACATCCCCGCCCGGGTCACGACCGTCAACCCGGATCACGACATGCAGATGCACCAGCCCGCGGCGCTGCATCCCGGCGACCTTCACGAACGACACCCGCACCGCCCGGCGCAGCGCCGCCACCGTCACCCCGACCGCCGCCGCAATCGCCGACTCCAGCCGGTTACGGGTCGCCTTCCACAGCGCCGGCAGCATCGCGTTCCACACCACCGCCCGGCCATAGTCGAAACACGCCGGACAGATCGGCTCCCCAAGACGGCGATCATCCGCACTGTGACGTAGGTGGCAGGCCAGCGCCCGGCCATGTTCACAGGTCCCACGCCGCTGGCGGCACACCCGCGCGTCGGCGCCCTTGCCCGCACGGCGGGAATGCACCGGCCCGAACGACGGAGCCGTCAACGTCACGAACCACGCCGGCCCACCCGCCACCACACCGGCCCCGCCGTCGCTACCCGCCTCTAAGCCGCCCACGACGATGCGCCGCGCATCGCGCTGATACAGCCGGGAGCAGTCCGGGCAGGCAGACGCCCGCCGGTTGTTGCACCGCACATGCACCACCGCCGGTGCCGCGGTCGGGCGGATCTCGCCGGTTGCCAGGTCTACGTGATCGGACCGGCCAGCCAGCCTGACGGGCCGACTACAGCCCCCGCCGGGTGGGTCTTCAGGGGATCCAGGTGTCGCGGTGTCTTCGAGAGTGCCGGCCGCCATGACCGATGCCTCCACCCCGGGAAGCAGGCCCGACCACGCCCCGACACACCACACCCGTCACGACATAGGCCGCCTATGGCAGCCAGAAAGCAGCTCGGCCGTTGAGGATCACCAATTGACGAATTGAACGGGCACTGGTTCCGGTCGTTCCGTCATCTGGCGGCGATAGTTGGCCGGGCGGTGGCCGGAGTGGTGCCGTAAATAGAGAAGTCCCCGGTAGATCACAGGGTGTCTACCCCACTGTGCCCTTGACCGAGGACTTCCGTTGCTAACCTACCCTGGTGTCGTCGACCTGCCCGAGTCGACCCTGGCCTTCCTTGCGGGGCTGCTGGCCGAGGACCGCGCCCAGCGTCGGACCTGGCGCAAGCCGCCCCCACCCGAGCAGGCACTCCTGGTGCTCGTCCACCTCCGCAAGGGTGAACGCTACGAGCAGCTCGCCGAGGGCTTCCAGGTCAGTGTCGGCACCGTCCACAACTACATCCGCGAAGCCGTCCGCCTGCTCGCCACTCACGGCCGGACCCTGCTCGCCGCGGTCTGGATCTTCGCGTGGGCCCAGAGCAACTTCCTCATCCTCGACGGCACCGTCGTGCGTACCAACCGTGTCCGCGCGCACAACAAGCTGTACCACTCGGGCAAGCACAAGTACCACGGCATCAACCTGCAGGGCCTCACCGACCCCTACGGCCGGCTGATCTGGATCTCCGAAGGGCTTCCCGGCTCCGTCCATGACTTCACCGCGGCCCGGATGCACGACATCCTCGATCTGATCGACCGCTCGGAGCTCTACCTCTACGCGGACAAGGGCTACGTCGGCGGCGAGGGCGACCGCCTCCTCGTCCCGATCAAGAAACCCAAGAACAACGACCTCCCCGCCCGTGACAAGGAGGCCAACCGGCAGGGCTGCGCGAAGG
>NZ_CDXDOS010000361.1:0-2565 GCF_978021245.1 Frankia sp. CoBUL1 | reverse complement strand
TTGGTCATGGGCTGCGAAAACTCCAACCAAGATCGAACTATCTAGGAAACTCCCGCTAGCGTTCATCACCGCCTCCCGGCCGCTCTGGGAATGGGTGGGTGCGCTGCTGGTCGCGATTGCCATGATGATCGTTGCGGTGTTCCTGCGCGGTAGCACCGAATCGCTGGTGCTGGCGCGGCTGGGGGTACTGATCTACGGTGCGTGCGGGGTGCAGATCGTGACCGCGATGCTGGGTCCCCTGCTGCGCGGCACCGCGGAGACGACCGCCCGCGCCTTGGCCGCCGAGGCTGAGGTCGCCGCCCAGGTGGATGCGTCCACCATGATCAGGTGGGAGCGGGCGCAGTGGTTGCGCACCGTGGGGTGGGAGGTGCTGCCGTTACTCGACGGGGTTGCGGGCGGTTGGTTGGACCCGCGGGAAGCCGCCGTTCGGAGCAGGTGCGCGATGCGGGCGGCCGCTGTCCGTCGCATGATCACCGGGGGTGGTCCGTCGTCGGCGCTGGCGGACCTCGACGCGGTCGTCGCCGACGCCGAGGCTGCGGGAGTGACCGTCCAGATCCAGCTGTCCGGCGATCTGCGGCTCGCGCCAGCTCCTGTGCGGGCCGTGGTGGCCGATCAGGTGCGGGAGGTGCTCGCCGCCGTCCCCGGCGGCCGGGCGATTGTGACGGTCCTGTGGACGCCGGCCGGCGGCAGTGTTTTCGTCTCGCTGCCCTGGCCGCAGGGCCTGCCGCCCCCGCAGCTCGGCCGCGGGGGAGAGGATGCGGGCGGGATTGAGGTCGCGGTGGAGCTGGACGATCGGTGTCTCAGCCTGGAGCTGACCTGGCCGGCGGCGAGCGCGGTCACGGACCCGACCGGGCGGGTCGAGTCGATCGGTGGGCTGGCGGAGTAGTAGGCCGGCAGAACGGCGGGCCGGTGGGCTGGCCGAGTAGTTAGGACGCCGGGCCGGCGGGGCAGCCGGTCGGCGGGCTGGGAGCGAACCGCGTTCAGAGCTCGGTGATGATGCGCCGTAGCAGCTCGGGAGTGTCACCCGGAAGCGTGCTGTCGACACTGAGCCGGTTATACACCTCCATGTACCGGTCGACGTCCTCGCGCTTGTCGAGGTAGGCGGAACCGGTGAGCTGCTCCAGGTAGACCACGTCCGGCAGGTCCATTTCGGGGAAGCGGAGGATCGTGAAGGCCCCACCCTCCGCCGCGTGGCCGCCAAAGGCGAACGGCATCACCTGCAGGGTGAGGTTCGGCAGCTCGGACACGGCGATGAGGTGCTCGAGCTGGGCCCGCATCACCTTCGGCCCGCCGATCGGCCGACGCAGCGCCGCCTCGTCGATGACTATCCAGAGCCGTGGCGGGTCCTTACGGTACAGCAGCTTCTGCCGGTTGATCCGCACGCTGACCCGGCGCTCGATGACGTCGCCTGGTAGGCCACCACTACCTTGCGTGATGATCGCTCGGGCGTAGTCCTCGGTCTGCAACAGGCCCGGAATGAACTGGAGTTCGTAGGTCCGGATGAGCTGGGCCGCCTCCTCCAGACCGATGTACGGCTGGAACCAGGACGGGAGAACGTCGTTGAAGTTCTGCCACCAGCCAGCGGCGTTCGCCTCCCGGACAAGGGCCAGCAATGGGGCGCGCTCTGCATCGTCCGTGACCTGATAGAAGGTCAGCAGGTCGGCGACGTCGCGTTCTTTGAAGCTGACGCGGCCAAGCTCCATCCGGCTGATCTTCGACTCTGATGCGCGGATGTGGTAGCCGGCGGTCTCCCGGCTGATGCCCTTCTCCTCGCGAAGTCGACGGAGCTGAGAGCCGAGCAGGATCCGACGTACGGTCGGTCCACTTCCCGGCTGAGCTGTCGTCACGGTCGGCCCCCTCGCCATGGTCAACGCAAGAGTAAGATACTCGATCTTCTGGTTCCGGATGGGTGGGCTGGTTCTCTCGTCTGGGTGACACGCGCGTGTTTAGCGTGGTGAGGATTATTTGTATACACGCTTACAGGGAGTGCCGACGGCGGGTCTCCGTTTAACGGGGGGCAGGGGTGCCCCCGGCTGCCGGGTGTGGGCGTAATGGTGTGGACGATGACATGTCCGGAAATTCCACTCTCACGGTGCCAGATTCCAGGGGCGTGAGGACTTCGGGCCCCCGGACGGCGATCGTGTGCTTCCTGCTGTTATTCTCCACCGCTGCACCCCTCTTCGCTCCTCCCCCCACTCTCCCCATCGGGTTCCCCTCCGCCGTCCGGTCCCTCCGCCGTCCGGTCCCTCCGCCGTCCGGTCCCTCCGCCGTCCGGTCCCTCCGACAGGCTTCGGCCTCCCGCCGCGGATCTCTCCGGGTTCACGCCGGCGCTCTTCGCCGCCGCGCTGGTCCTGGTGCACGATCTCCGTCGAGTGCTGTCGAGGTGTCCCCCGTTGTTTTACAGCTATGTCGCGGGCCCCGGAACCACGAGTGGACCGGAAGGGCCACGGTTTTCGCTACGCCGAGGCTATGACCCTGTGCACAGTCAGGTCGCGCGCGGCCGGCCTCCCGTCCTCCGGGGAGCCCGAGTGCCCCGTCGTGAGCGCGCGTCTTTCCCCCAGCTTG
>NZ_CDXDOS010000360.1:0-2594 GCF_978021245.1 Frankia sp. CoBUL1 | reverse complement strand
GGGCTAGCGTGGCGAATTCGTCGACGACCAGAAGTAGGCGGGGAATCGTCGGACGCTCGATGGGATGAGGGAGCAGACGTCGAAAGGCGTCGAGGTCCTTCGCTCCGGCCGCGGCCAACATCCGTTCCCGTCTGCGAAGCTCCGCGCTGAGCGAGCTCAGCGCGCGTCGAACCAGGTGCGGATCGAGGTCGGTGACCATACCGACGGTGTGGGGGAGAGCGGCGCACTCGGCGAACGCGCTGCCTCCCTTGTAGTCAACCAGCACGAAGATCATCTCGTCCGGGCGGTACATCACGGCGTGCGCAGCAATGATCGTCTGCAGCAGTTCGGACTTTCCCGCCCCGGTCGTGCCAGCGACCAGCCCGTGCGGTCCGTCGCGAGAGAGATCGATCGTGAACCTCCCACCCTCACCGATCCCGACTGGTACCGCCCTGCTCGCCGCGCCCCGGGGCGGCTGCGGCACCGATGACCAGAAATCTTGGATCACCTTCGGCCTGGGTGGGCCGGCGCCGAGGATGTCCAGGAGCCGGACGGCGGAGGGAAGGCCCTCGGAGTCGTCGTCACCGGCGTCGCGCAGCGGCGCCAAGGCTCTGGCGACCGACTCACACCAGCCGGCCGCGGAGGCCAGTCCCGCGGCATCGACGGCCGGTGCTCCGGCCTGGCCGGTGAGACCGATAAGGTCCGGGCAGACATGTCTGATCACGGCTGACCGATCCTGCCGCATCAACAACTCGTCGCCGTCCTGTTCGACAATGGCCCGGCATTCGGGCGGAAGGTCCCGGACGTCGGCCTCCAGGCAGATGATGTGGATGCCGACCGCCGGTCCGCCGCGTAGCACGGTCGTCATCCCGGGAACGGAGCGCAGCATCCGGGCCCCGTCCAGCACGACCAGGATGTCGGGGTCGGATCTGGGCGCCTCGGGCGGATGGGCGCGGCGACTCTCGATCAAGGATGTAAGTTCGGCGATCCGGCGGGAGCGGCTGACCTCGTCGGCTCCGACGAAAATGGCTTTCTCCTGTACCAACGGCCGACAGTGCGGCAGCCAGCGGATCCATCGCCAGGCATCGACGATGCCTGTGGAGCCGATCAGTAGACAGATCCGGAGATCGCGAGGGCTGTGCAGGACAGCGGCCTGGATGACGAGCCAGCTGCCGAGAAGCTGCGGCAACATGCCCCGACCGGTGACGCCGAGCACTCCCCGCTCGGCCAGAGCAATGACGGCGGGGACATCGGGAGCGACCCAGGCCGGGGGCTGCCGGGGCGTGACGGCGACAGGGGAGGGGTCCGTGGTCCGGACCCTGCTTGGCAGGTCGGCCGTGCCGAACCTCAGGTGCAGGTGCTCGGGGTCATGACGACGCCGCTCCCACAGCGTCGCAGTCGGTCCCTGAGCGGTGGCGAGGAGGCTTGCCGGATCGGGGTGGCTGCGACGACGCTCGGCGCATTCCGCCGCAAGTGCGGCACGAGCCGCGGCCTCGACGTCGTCCCGCTCCTGCCGGTAGCGGGCCATGGCCGCACGGAACTCCCGGCCCTCCCGCCGTCGGCCGCTCACCACGGCGGCGGCCAGGCTCACCGGCGCCAGCACCGCGAAGAGCAGAACGTAGACCGTCCGCAGCAGGGCTGCCATGCCCAGGGCGGCGACAAGCGGCAGCACCGTCGTGAGCACCGGAACCTGAACACGGCGGGGTTCGGCGGGTGCGGCCGGCAGGACAAAGACGGACTCCCGCTCCGGCGGATGCAGGCGAGGCGGACGGTTGACGTCGAGCATGCCAGGAGCGGAGACGGACGGGCGGGTCAGCACCGTGAGCGGTGCGGGCCGCACGAGCAGCAACGTCACCGGGGCGATCCGCACCGCGGCCAGGATGGTGCCGGCAGGCGACGATGGATGGTCGCCGACGACGGCCGCGCCCGGACCGGCTGTAACGGTGCACCGACCGCCGACCTCGACCCGGATGGTCAGCGCGGGCTCGTCGCTGCTGTGACCCCCCAGCGTGACAGTGCAGCCGGGTCCCGAGCCGACGGTGAACTCACCCGCCGGCAGGTGATGAATGTCGCCCGCCCCGGGTCCGCCGATGATCATCAGGTCGACCAGACCCGTCCCGCGGACCCGCCGGGACACCGCGGCATCAAGGCTTACCACCGCACCCTCACGCAGCGGCGAGGAGGCCAGGGTCGTCTCCGGGTCGAGTGGACGGACGGTACCGGAGACGTTGATCGAGGGCCCGGCCCGCGCCGGTGTGGGAGTACGCCGCTGCGGGCGGACAGCGGCGGCCATCGCCCCGGCCACCGCACGGAGTGGGGTTTCCGGGGCGGCGGTCAGTAGTACGTCCGTGCTGGAATTCCGGGTGGCATCGCGGACGGTGAGGGTGAAGCGCATGTATGGAAGATACGGCGTGGAAAAGCGGGGAGCGGGACCGGCCGACGGGGAGTTCTTCTACTTGGTGTTGTGGCAGGGCCGCGTAGAGATCACGCTACGTTGTGATCGGTGACGTTTTGTAGACGTGCTGTGGGGTGACTCGGGGCGCCCTGGGCGACACAGCGCGAGCGAAGCGTCTCTTTCCTCATGCGTACCCGGCACGGGCCGCGCAAACCAGCTC
>NZ_CDXDOS010000359.1:0-2674 GCF_978021245.1 Frankia sp. CoBUL1 | reverse complement strand
GACCCCGACCCCGACCCCGAGCGCGGGCTCTGGCTCTGGCTCTGGCTCTGGCGCGGTGGCCCGCTGCGCGGGATGCAGCAGATGCATGAATCGCGGAACGGGTACGCCCACCGACGGTAAGGCCGCCGCGTAGGCGGCGAGCTGCAGCACGGCTCCCGGACTGGCGTGCCCGGCGAGCTTGGCGTCGTAGGGCTCGTAACGGCCCGCGACCGCGGGCCCGGTCGATGCGCCGGCGACCGGGTCGAGATGCGCCGCGATGAGGAAGTCGGGGCGCCCCTGGAACGCGCCGTCGAACAGCGCCCCCTGGTAGACGACGGGAACCCCGGCGGCCAACGCCTGGCGGGTCCGCTCGTGGGCCTGGGCCAGGGCGGCGAGCGTGGGGGCGGGCCGCTCGATCGCCACGACCCCGTCCGCGCCAAAACACCGGCGCAGATGCTCCAGCCAGCGTCGTTCGTGCGCCTCGCCGTGCCGCACGGCAGTGGTGTCCGCGGGGGTCAGGCGCACCCGGTCGATCCGGCGGGGCCCGTTCTCCGACGTCTCCCCGGTCACCAGCCCGGCGGCGAGCGCGTGCGCAAGCCCAACGCGATGCCCACACTCGACGACGTCGACAAGATCACTGGCGGAAACCACCCAGCGGTCCTCGAACCTGTGCACGACACCATCCCCATCTGGGCCATCCCGTTTCCATCCGGGCCATCCCGTTCGGTCCCGTGCCAATCCTCTCCCGATCCGGGTTCACGGTCCGGACCAACCCGGCCGGGCGTGCCCCGAAGGACTGAAGGTGGCCGGTGAGGGCTGCGGCACCGGCCGGGCGTGGGGTACGCGCCCTGTCCGTCTCGCGGGACACCGAGGTGACGACGGCCATCGGCTGGGGCGTGTGGTCGGCCGCCGGGCCCGTACCCGGCTCTACACGTGGACCCGTAACCACGAGCAGGCGAGAACTGCCCGACACACCGCACGATCGCGAGCGGTGAGCCACGCATGTACCAGCGTGGACGGAGCGGGACACAGTGCTCGTCTAGCGATAACACAATCTTCAACTGATCGATTGTTACGATCATAAGGATCGGGCGTCCTGGGAGTCCGTGCTCCTCACGGACCAGGGCCCATGCAACCTAACCAAGGATGACATCACGGTTTCGAACCGTACATGACGGCTACGCAAAAGCTTCAAATGCCCCAAAAGTCCCAGCAAGCTAGCTGAGATCATGATCGATAGGAGGGCCTGGCACCTCAGCTAGGGAGATTTACGTCACACGCCCCCAGGCGACGTGCGACGCGCATCGACACCAATCCAGGAGTAGCGTACGTAAACATGATAGTTGACGATATACCCCGAAGGCTCACTTCGGATCTTCATGACCTCAGCGACCGGAGAAAAAGGGTCAAGAAGATGACCGGAGCGCGGTCGGTGGTCGGTTCGTTGGGGCCGACGAATGAAAAGATCATCTTTGGCATCCCCGGGGGTCCGATCCCCTCCCCGCCCCGAACGCCGATCGACGGCGCCGTCCTCCGGTATGTCACCGTCGGTCACGAGCAGGGTGCCGGGCCCGTAGCTGCGGGCGCCGTGATGGTCACCGGGCAGCCGCTAGCTCCCAACGAAGATTTCATCTGTGCGGCTCGATGGAGCGCTATGCATACCACTCCAATGGTTAAAAATCAAACTCTTCGACATCACAAACCGGGAAGGCGATCACGTGACACCCAGCTGGTTCTCGACCGAGACTCCTGTACGTCTCGGAGTTGGCGTGTATGACGGCTCGTCCGCACGGCTGGCCGACAGGCACAACCCCGACTTCGTCTGGGTGAGCAGTTTCTGTGTGTCCGCCGCGCTGGGGAGCCTTCCCGATCTCGGGCTAATAGATTCCTCCGAGATGGCCAGTGTGGTGCGGACCGTGGCGAGGACGACGCGTCATCCGGTGGTTGTGGACATGGAATCCGGGTACGGAGGCCCGCGCAAGATAGACCTGGCGGCGCGGACAATCTCCCAGGCCGGCGCGAGCGCGGTGTGCATCGAGGACAACACGCTGGACAAGTGGTCAAGCCTGTACCCCGGTAAGCGGGACCTGGCCAGCGTGGAGGAACAGGAGAAGCGCCTCCGCGCCACGCGCCGCGGGCTGGAGCCCAGCTGTTTCTTGATCGCCCGAACCGAAGCGTTGGTGGCCGGGCACGGCGTGGCCGAGGCCTTGAACCGCGCGAACCGCTATGTGGATGCTGGCGCGGACGCGGTGTTTGTGCAAGCCACGCGACCCGACGGGGGCGAGGAACTTCTGGAATTCGGCCGGGGATGGGATCGGCGCACGCCGGTGTTCATCGCACCAATCTGCTGTCCAGTGCTCGGTGCCGAGGAGTACGCCAGGTCCGGTATCACGCACTGGATCTTCGCGAACCAGCCCCTCCGATCTGTCGGGCGATGGAAGACACCGCCCAACAGATCGGAGAAGCCAGGACCGGCCCCGCTCCACAACTGGACGATCAGATCGCATCGGTGTCAGAGATCGGAGACCTCGTGAATGCCAGCCGCGATTATTTTCGCCGTGCTCGCCGCCGTTTTGAGCCTGACCGGCGCGGTCCTGGTCCACAAGGGGTGATCGTGCCGGATGTGGCCAACTGGGTTTTCCTCGAAGTCCTCAGGGGGGCCGAGGCGGTGCTGCGGGGGGCCGGGCGGGACCTG
>NZ_CDXDOS010000358.1:0-2699 GCF_978021245.1 Frankia sp. CoBUL1 | reverse complement strand
CTCAACCACTAAGTCATACCTCTCACTGCGCCTACGCCATCAATCCGTGACGTTCGGTGCCGCAGTCGCCCATGGATGATCTTGTTGTGTGGCAGTGGCAGTGGCAGTGGCCCCCCGCCCCAGGGCGGCACCCACCTGCTGGGAGGAGTTGAGTAACGCCGCGGGCGATATGGCGTCGTCGCCGGTTCGGAATGATGTCCAGCGGATAAGCGTGGTTCGCCGGGTGGCGGGCATCAGCTTGTTGACCTGTGATGTCGAGCGCCAGCTGACGGCAATGGTCCTTGTATCGGTGACCGACGATGGGAGAATAGGATCGTGAGCGACATAACTGCCTCAGATCGTCGTACACATGAAAGATCCACAAATGTGCCCTGGTTTGGTTTTCTCGCCGTTGGAGCAGTTTTTGCCCTGTTCGCGCTGGCCATTCCGCAGTTCGATCTGACCATGGTATGGTCGATCGCCGTGCTTCTCGGGATCGTCCTGCTCCTCGGTGCGGTGAGTGAGTTGCTGGCGGCGGCGGCGACGGCCCGGGACTGGCGCTGGTCCCATGCGCTGCTCGCGGTGCTGTTCGTGGCCGGCGGGGTGGTGGCGCTGGCCTGGCCGGATCCCACGGTCAAGGCGGTGGGCCGGATCGCGGCCTGGTTCTTTTTGATCAAGGGTCTCTACGACGTCGTCAACTCGTTCGTCGCCCGACGGACCGAGCAGCAGGCCACAGCCGGGCAGTACGCCACCGCGGCGGAGGGCCGCCCCACCCGGGCCCAGTGGTGGATGCCGCTGATCGTTGGTGCCTTGGAGATCGGGGCGGCGTTCTGGGTGGTGGGTTCCCAGCGGGTCTCGTTGCCGCTGCTGGCCCTGTGGGTGGGCCTCACGGCCCTGGCGATCGGACTGACCAAGATTGCCATGGGGTTCCGGCTGCGGGGCGTTTCCCGACCGCCCGCCTCGCTGGAGGGCCTGGCGATTCCCGGCTTCGGCGCCGGCGCGGTGGAAGGCAGGCGGCTGGAGGAGGGGCGCCTCCAACGACCCGTGTCCGGGAACCGTTGACATCCCGGGTGGTCCCCGGATCCCGGCTCCCGGTTTCTTCCCGGCCCATCGGCTTCCGCCACCGCGGTCGGTCTGTCCCTGACGCCCCACCGCCCCGACTCGCGTCAGGGCGGTGGGGCGTCAGGGTTGTGCTCCGCGGGAGGCTCTTCGCCGCCTCGGCGCGCGTCGGCATAGCCTCGGCGGCGTGATCCGTGAGCCGCTGCCCGTCCCGTCGGAGACGGCCTTCCCGTCGTGGGTGATCCGCTTGCATGCGCGTGCGCTCGCGCGGTTGACCGGCGCGCCCGAGGCGCGGCGCAGCGTCCGGTTCTTCGCCGACCAGGTCCGGGTCGTCGCGGTCCTCGTCGGGCTGTCCGTTCTCGGTTCGGCCGCCGTCGCCGTCGGGCCGTTCGTCCTGCGCCATCTCATCGACACGTCGTTGCCCACCGGCCAGGTGCGTGACCTCGTCGTCCCCGTCCTGCTGCTGTGCGCGGTGCTGGTGTTCGAGTCGAGCGTGCTTTCGGCGCGCATGGCGCTCATCGCTCGGCTCGGCGGCGTTGTCTCCGTGCGGATCCGTCAGACGGTGAACGCTCACCTGCAGCGCCTGCCCTTCGCTTTCTTTCCCCGCAGCCAGCAGGGGGAGGTGATGACGGTGATGTCCACCGACGTCCTGAACACCCAGAACGCGATTTCCGCCACCGTGCAGGCGGTGGTCTGCCGGATCGCGGACATCGTCGTCGGCTCGATCGTCGTCTTCGTGCTGGACTGGCGTCTGAGCCTGGCGGTGATGGTCTTCGCGCCGGCCACGCTGCTGATCGTCCGCTCGGGCCGGCGGCGGCTCGCCGCGCTGTCCATCCGTCAGCGGGAGCTCGACGGTCTGCTCATGGCCCAGGTCGCCGACACCTCGTCGGTCTCCGGGGCGCTGCACGTGCGGCTGTTCGACCGGGTCGACTACGAGCAGACCCGGTTCGACGCGGCGGGCGCCGAGCTGCTCGCCGCCGCCGAGGATCAGGCCCGGCTGATGTCGCGGGTCCGGTTCCTGGTCAACCTCGGGATTATCGCGACGATGACGGCGGTGCTGGCGCTGGGGGCCTGGCTGGTCTCCAGCGGCCGCATCACGCTCGGGACGGTCGCCGCCCTGGGCGGCGCGTTGCTGGTGGCTTTCGGACCACTGTCGTCCGCTGTCAACCTGCGTGCGGAGCTCGCGGGTGCGGGCGCGTCCTTCCGGCGGATCTTCTCCCTGCTTGACGTCCCGCAGGACGAGGTACGCCTGAGGTTCGAAGGGGCCCGGGCCCCCGCGCTGACCGTCCCCCGCGCACCGCGGTCCGGGACGGAACCGGTGCCGGCAGCCGCTCGCCGGGGAGTCGATGCCGGCCGGGGACTCGATCTGACGTTCGACGACGTATGGTTCTCTTACGATCTCGCCACGGCCGAGGACCGGCCGGACGGCGACTGGCCGGACGACGACCCGACGTGGAACCTGCGCGGGGTGACCCTGAAAGTCACCGCGGGGACGACGACGGCAATCGTCGGGGCCAGCGGGGCCGGCAAGACGACCATCGCCTATCTGGCCAGCGGCATGCACCGGCCGCGGCGCGGCGGCATCCGTCTCGGCGGGGTTCCCCTCGACGACATCCCGCCGGATCGTCTGCACACGATGATCGGCGTCGTCCCTCAGCTTG
>NZ_CDXDOS010000357.1:0-2706 GCF_978021245.1 Frankia sp. CoBUL1 | reverse complement strand
CCTGGGCGCAGCCCGTGCAGGCTGACCAGGCAGTCGCCGATCTTGAAGGTCTCCCCCGGGTCGTACTCGCGGACGTCGAAGGCGACCTCGAACGCCTTGTCCAGCAACGGGATCGTCGCGACCAGAAATAGTCCGGCCAATGTCCGGAAGGTGTCCAGGCCGCCCCGTGGAAGGTAAAGCGGAATCGGTTCGCTGCGCGTCGGAATGTCGCGTGCCGGCAGCGTCGGGAATCGCATGGGATACCGGGTCCGGCTGGCCAGCAATGCCTTCCCCACCGGCAGGAGATCATAGCAGTGATCGGAATGCAGATGACTGATCACAATACCGTCGAGCACCGCGGGATGCCCCAGCGCGCTCAGCGCCGTCGCGGCGCCGGGGCCGCAGTCCAGCAGCATCTTCGTCTCCGCGGTGCAGACGAGGTAGCTGGAGCTGCACTGACCGCCGGTCGGCATTCCCGACCGGCAGCCCAGGACGGTCAACCGCATACGTTCATCCGTTCATCTTGATGTTCCGCTCTTGGTGTTCCGTTGGGAACATTCCGTTGGGAACATGTGGAAAATTCGGCGCCGGGGTGCGCGAGGATTTCCGCTGTCATCCGCGATGCTGCTGGGTGGCGCCGTCGCCGGCAATACGGAACTTTCGAACGGACGATTGCCCCAGCCAATCGTCATCTACACGCGCCGCCGTCGCCGAACGGCCCGTGACGAAGAACATCGGGTCGGTCCGGCGGCGGGGGGCCGAAGGTGCCGGGATGCCGCGAAAGGTGCCGCGGGGGTGCGGGCTCAACCGCCGGAAGCCGGCTGCCCGTCGTGGGCGAGGACCGGCACCTGCGGCGCGGCAGGCGCGGGGACGGCGTCCTCCCCGAAGGGACCCGCGTTGTCCAAGCTGCGCAGGAACGCCTCGACGACGGGCGGCGGGTCGGGGTGCCAGACCACCTGCACCCCGACGGTGGGCACCGGCTCGACGAGCCGCACGGCCGCCAGGCCCTTGCCGGGCACGAAACCACTGCGGACGGACGAGGCGAATCCCACGACCGACTTCGTCGTGACGATGATCCCCGTGGCACCCGAGTCGTCGACCTCGTCGGCGACCGTCAGGCTGATGCCCGCCCGGCCGGCCGCGGCGAGGATCGCGTCGTGCATGGCGGGGCTCTGTTCCCGTCGGAACAACACGCACCGTTGACGCGCGAGCTCCCGGAACGACGCCTGCTGGCGGTCGGCCCACGGATGGTGGTGGCCGACGATGGCGACCAGCGGCAGGGTGAGAATCCGTCGCGACTGCAGCCCGACGGCCAGCGCCCCGCCGAACACGAGCGCCACGTCCACCTTGCGGTCGTGCAGGGCGGCGAGCGTCGGTCCGCTGCGGGCTTCCCAGAGAACCGTGGAGATGCCGGGGTAGTCGGCGCCCAACCGGACGAGGGTCGGCTGGAGCACCCGCTGCCCGGCGGGGAAGTTGAAGCCGATGGTCAGCACGCCCACGCGGCCCGAGGCCGCCTCCCGGACCGCCGACACGGCCCGGCGCGCGGTGTCGAGGACCCGCCGGGCCTCGACCTCGAACGCGCGGCCGGCCGCGGTGAGCCGCACCTCGTGGGAGGTCCGGCTGACCAGTTCGACACCGACCTCCCGTTCGAGGCGCTGGAGCTGCTGACTCAGCGACGGCTGGGCCAGGTGCAGCCGGGCCGCCGCCCGCCCGAAGTGCAGTTCCTCGGCGATTGCGAGGAACGAGACGAGATAGCGGAACTCCATGCGGGTCTCCACGGCACCTCCCCGCAGAAAAATATCGTTCCGGAATACCGGCGGTGGAATATAAAAAAACGGACGGTGAAATTCCCGTGTTGATTGGCCGCCCAGCCGATCATGGATGATGGCCGCGGGTCATCGCCAGCCGGCGGGGGCCATGGGTTACCGGCTGGCCGGGCCCGCCGGACCCACCGATCTTTTGTTGATCATGATAGTCGAGTGGACGTCAACACCGTTGATTATCTTGCTCGGGGTGAGGGAGGACCGGCCGGGCACCAGACGGCTGGCCCGGAATCGAACCGCCCGCGGCCGGCTCTCCCCCGCCCGCCGCGGACCGCGTCACCGCCGGGGACGGGGACGCCGGGGACGCCGATGTGGCGATGTCCGTATCCGCCTCGCTCGTCCGCGACGGACCACCGGCGCGGACCGGGAACCACACCGACTCCAGCAGGGCGCGCCGGTCCAGAGGTAGCGGGGTGGGAACGCCGTCGACCAGGTGCACCATGACGGTGTCGCACAGCCCCAGGCAGACCCCGTCGAGGAAGAGGCCGGCACTGTGCACGAACGACGACGCGCCGATCCGGCTTATCCCGTGGCCGATCTCGTAGGTGGCGGTATAGTGCGCCTCGGCCAGGTAGTGGATGCTGAGCTGTGCGACGACGGGCGTGAACCCGGGCCGGCCACCCGGGTCCTCGGGGCGGAGCAACCGGGTGTGCAGTCTCACCCGGGTGTCCTCGTACAACGAGGCGATGGCGACGTTATTAAGGTGACCGAAGATGTCCATATCGCTGAACCGCGCGGGCATCGGCTGACTCAGGGGATAGCTGGCGAGGCTGAGCCTCGCCGGATCACGTCTCGGGTCCATTTTGCCACTGTGCCCCATCCGATCCGGCTGTGGAGGGTCAACATTCGGTCTTCTTCGTCGTAAGTGTTCGGTGATGTCGTGGGAGGGCTCGCCGAATGCCCG
>NZ_CDXDOS010000356.1:0-2746 GCF_978021245.1 Frankia sp. CoBUL1 | reverse complement strand
ACCACGCGACCTTCGCGCAGCCCTGGCGCTGGAGTGCGCGCCCCGTTCCGGGGGTCGTCCAGTTCGGCAGCGGTGAGCCCGGTGGCGCTCAGGCGACTCGGTTATGAGGGGCGAATGAGGGCGCCCGCAAGCATGACCTGGGCTTCCGATATCTGGTCAGATCGGTCAGAGGAGCTCCGCGGCGTCGGTTCCGCGTCTGCCGGACTGCCACATGATGGCCAGCTCGGTACGTGACCGCACGCCGCACTTGGCGAGCACATGGGTGATGTGACGTTTGACGGTCCACTCCGAGATCCCGAGCTCCCGAGCGATCAATCTGTTGGGCCATCCATCGGCAACGTAGCGGGCGATTTCGTGCTCGCGGATCGACAAGACTATTCCCGCCGGCGCGACCTGATGTTCGAGGTGGCTGCGCAGCAGGTACGACAACGTCGGCCGAAGTCCCCGCAGGAGTTCGTGATCTCTATGATCGAAGGTGTGCCCGCCCGTCGCGACGACTCCGATGTAACCGTGAACGGGCAGCGAGGTATCCAGCCAGACGAGGATCTTGTCGCTGATGTCGTTTTGCGGCAAGAAATCCTCGAGGAATTCTCCGCATCTGTCGTTGCCGAGGGCCATCTCTGCCAGTTGCGGGAGCACGGCCTGGCCGTATTCCTGCATCAGTTGACGAGCGAACTTGTGCGCGAAGACATCTTGACCGGCATACCTGTCCAGGTAGCGTGCCATGAGCTCGGGAAGGATGCCACGAGTGCGGGGCTCGCTCAATTCCAGCTGCAATGACGGGTGGCGGCCGAGGGAGAAGGTGAGGTGCTCGTAGCCAAGGTGCGCCGAGAACGCGTCGAGGACGGCGCTACGGAAGGACGGTGACTCGGTCGCACCGACACAGTCGTTGATCACCGCGAGAGTGCGGCGGTAGTCCGCAGCTTCCAGCTCCACGACGGCCTCCAGCAAACATGCGTCCAGCGCGACGTTACCCGCCCGGAGAGACGCCACTTCCGAACGAATCACCATATCACTCGCCGCCAAGATTTTCAATGCCACCTAAGTGGCATTGAGGCGGACCTTCACGACAATCATTGTAGTGGTGTCGGTCACACTCTAGTCCAAGGTGAAATCCATGAAAGAGCATATCGTTACCGGGGCTTCGGGGGCACGACTACGAGTCCTCGAGCACAGCCCGGAAAAGGCGCCCACCGTCGTGCTGGTCCACGGCCTGTCGCTGAACGCGGGCGTGTGGGACCCGCTCGTTGCGCGGATCCAGAATTCGTTCCGCATCCTGGCGCCCGACCTTCGTGGGCACGGCCGCTCGGATGTACCCGAGGACGACACCTACGCGCTCAGCCGCACGTGGGCCGCGGACCTCGCGGCGGTTATCTCGCTCGCCGGACCGGGGCCGGTGGTTCTGGTGGCGTGGTCCTACGGCGGTCTGGTGGCTACCGACTTTCTACGCACCTACGGACAGTCCGGTCTGTCCGGACTGGTGTTGGTGTCCCCGTTGCGCAAGATCGGTAGCGCGGACGCCCTGGCGCTGTTGGGACCGGACTTTCTCGCGACAGCCGGTGGACTGACCTCGACCGACCTCGGCGAGGCGGTTCCCGCGGCGGGCGCGTTCGTCGATCTACTGCGCGCCGGGGACTGGGATCAGGCCACCCGCGAACGACTGCTCGGCGCCGTCCTCGCGGTACCGCCGCGGGTACGGGCCGCGATCCTCGGGCGCGTCAACGACGGCGATGAGGCGCTCGCCGAACTGACCATCCCCACCCGGGTCATCTACGGCAGCGACGACAACGTCATCATCCCGGCCGCCTTCGCCGAGTTGGACACCATCATTGCCGCGGCGACCGTGACCGCGTACCCCGGCGTGGGGCACATACCGTTCGTGGAGAACCCCACACGCTTCGACACCGAACTCACCGAGTTCGTCGGCACCCTTTCATCTGCCACTGCTGCCGTGCGCTGACCGCAGCATCCACCCGATTATTCGGCATGGTGGCGGACGCCGTGCCGTACCGAAGTTGGGCGAAGGTAAGGGCCCACCGGTGAACGCGGGTACGCATCCTGAAGAACGGCATTTATTCGACCGGTTCCGCACCTGCCCGTACCCGGTCAACGCTTTCAATCAGGACGTCTTCATGGCCTTCTTCGTGGGTCTTCTTCGTACTGGAGACGGACGGCCGCTAGAAACCAAGATGGAAAAGTAAACACCAATCAGAAAGGGAATCAATACCATGATCACTATTACCGTCGAGGAGCGGATTGCTCTGCAACGTGCGACCATCGAGGAGCACATTCGCCAGGAGAACGCCAAGGAGTGGGAGAAGGTCTACGACACCTTCGTGCGTGACGAGCGTTCCTTCTACGATGTCGTCCCCATGAGCACCCATTACGAAGGCATCCGGGGCGTGCAAGACTTCTACGAGGCGCTCACTGTCGCCTTACCAGACTTCGTCATCACCGTCACCGGAGAATACGACCTCCCCGGCTATTCCTGGCGAGAGGTGACTGTCACCGGAACGCATCGGAGCGAGTTCGCCGGTATCACTCCACAGAACCATGTGGTTCGCTTCGAAATCGCCGCACTCTACCTCTTCAGCGACGACAACCCCGGCAAGCTCATCGCCGAACGCGCGTACTGGGACAACGACTCGATCTTCCGCCAGATGAAGGGGGAGGCCGACGCCCCCCGCGGCGGAGTTGGCCTGACCGACCGCGAACCCATCCGCGCAACCATCGCATAACCCACATC
>NZ_CDXDOS010000355.1:0-2747 GCF_978021245.1 Frankia sp. CoBUL1 | reverse complement strand
CCATCGCTTCGCCCTGGATTCAGGCGAGCAGCGAGACGAAAGCAGTGGCTCAGCCGACCGCAGCCGGCCACGGCCCAGATCATCAGTCCGCAGTCCGCCATCGAGACCACTGCCAATCGTTTCGTCACCCCTCCGCCACCCGCGCCCAGTCCCTGACGACCCACAAACCTCCCAAGGCCCACACTGCTTGGTAGGCGCCCCGCCGGCAGGCACACCTTCCTGGAGAGCCGATGACGCCCGACATCGCCGTGGCCCGCGGGCTACTCGCAGCCCAGCCCTTCAGTCGACTGCTCGGCGCCCGGCTCAGTCGCTTCGAGGCGGGGGTGGCCGAGCTGACCATCCCGCTCGGAGATCATCTATGCCAGCAGCACGGCGCCGCGCACGGCGGGGCGCTGAGCTATGCCGCCGACACGGCCCTCACCTTCGCCGCCGGCAGCGTCGCGGGGGACGCCGTCCTGACCTCCGAGATGAAGATCAACTATTTCCGGGGGGCGCGGGGCGACGAGCTCATCGCCCGTGCCGAGGTCGTCCACGCCGGCTCCACTCTGGTTACCGTGCGCTGCGAGGTCTTCGACCGCGGCGGAGACAGGGACGGGGAACGGCTCTGCGCCGTCGCGCTCGGCACCGTCGCGCGCCGCTGACCACCAGCACACCCCTCGTGACGACCAAGCTTCCGTAGGCTCGATGGGGCGTACGGCCGAGCCCCCCGGAGGTGCACATGGCCAGCAGCGTGGCGACGGCGGACCGGCCGATGCGCTCGCACGCGCACCGCAACCGCGAGCGGATCATCGAGGTGGCCCGGGGCACCTTCGCCGGCAGCGACAGGGACATCTCCCTCAACGAGGTCGCCAGGCAGCCGGGGGTCGGGATCGGCACGCTTTTCCGGCACTTTCCCAACCGGGACGCGCTGCTCGAGGCGCTGCTGCACGATCGGACCGCCGCGCTACTCGACGAGGTGGACCGGCTGCTGGACGCCCCGGAGGCGGGCGCGGCGCTGTTCGGCTGGCTCGACAAACTGATCACGCACATCGCGACCTACCGGGGGGTGGCCGCCAGGCTGCTCGCCATGGTGAGCGACGAGGAGACGGGGCTGCACGCGTCCTGCCACTCCCTCGAGCAGGCGACGCTGGCACTCCTCGTCCGGGCCCAGCGGGCCGGCGACGTCCGGTCGGACGTGCGGGTCGAGGAGGTGATCTCTCTCGTGACCGCCATCGGCTGGATCCGGGAAGAGGCGCCGGAGCGGGCGGACCACGCTCGACCCCTGCTCTCGATCATGACCGATGGCCTGCGGGTTCAGTCCCGGCCGACAACCGATCATACCCCGGGGTCTTACAAAACGGAACACCACACCGGTAGGAGGTCATAGACGACGGATCACGACGGATCACCCGAGGGAAGGCGGTGCCATGGACGGCGCGGACGTGATCGTAGATCGTGTCGAGCGGGCTGTCGATCTTCTGCGGTTGGTCGCTCGTGCTCGGGCCACGGACGGACAGACGGGTAAGAGCGGCCCGTGCGGGAACTGGTACTCCGAAGGATGTGTATCCGCAGACCCCGATGAAGGGAGCCGATCAGATGACCACGACAGCCGAGACCGGGAACGTCACCGGCACGAAGGACGCCCAGTACGACCTGCTGTGGTTCACGGAGAGGTGTCTGAGCAACGCGCTGCGGCTGGAGACCTACATCGGCGACGCCGAGCGCGACGACGACCAGGAGCTGGCGAGCCTGTTCCGCCGGGCGCAGAACGAAAGCCGCAAGGGCGCCGAGGAGGGCAAGCAGTTGCTGCGCAACCGGCTCTGACCCGGCCCCTCCCACCTCCTCCGGTTCCCCCGGTGCCCGGCTGCGGAGACGACCGACCGGCGTACGGTCCGCAGTGTCTTGCCGGTCGGTCGCCACGATCGCTGAGTGCGGTCTCGCAGGTTTCCCCACACGGGTGCCCTGGACATCATCCCCGGTCAACCCCAACCGAAACCCACGAGGGCGCTACAGACTGTAAGTAGGTCGGGTGACGGGCGGATCAGGGTGACTGGCGGATCGGTTCGCGTGAGCGGAGCGCGCGAGGTGGCGCCAGACCAGGGCGGGTCAGACCAGGGCGGGTCAGACCGTGTCGAGGTCGGCCACGAGGAGGTCGGCTACGACGACGTGGCCGTTGCGCAGCGACTGGCGGTGCCGAACCGGCACCGCCAGCCACCGGGCGAGCGTGAGCAGGTCGTCGTCGCGGCGGACGGTGAAGCCGTGGGCGGCGAGCATCCGACGCATCGCGGCGGGGGTCCATGCCGAGCGGTTGGGTTCGCGGGCCATGGGATCGGGGCGCCGTGACACGATAGTTAGCACCCGTGCCGCCAGCCGGCCGAGAAACGCCGAGAGCGCCGGCGCGTGGTAATGAACGATCAGGCGGCTTCCCGGGGTCGAGCGCCCCGCCACGACCCGGGTCGTGGCGGCGACCTGGCCACGGGTGAGGTAGGGCACGACACCCTCCCAGATCCAGACCGTCGGCACCGTCGGCCGATGCCCCACCGACGTCAGGGCCGCGTCGCGGTCGTCACGGCTGAAGTCCACCGGCGCAAAGCGCGGTGCCGTTCCCGGCGGCCCCGCGTCCCCGAGCCGGTCGAGCTTGTCCCGCTGGGACGCCGGATGATCGACCTCGAATACGGCGACGCCGGCGAGCTCCGGCATCCGCCAGGGCCGTCCGTCCAGGCCCGCGCCGAGAACCACCAGTTGCTCCGCCCGCCGCACCCCCCGAT
>NZ_CDXDOS010000354.1:0-2776 GCF_978021245.1 Frankia sp. CoBUL1 | reverse complement strand
TCACGGATGCGCCGGGGCCGGGCGGCTGCGCGATGGGACAGGCCGTTTGTGGTAACTCCGTCCAACAATCTCGTACGGTGCTGCCTCGTACGGTGCTGCAACCGTTCGCTCGTGGTACACGAACAGCCTCCCCAACACGCAGTCCGGTATGGCGCGTGCGACTTTATACCACGGTGCTGTGGCTATCTTGTGGTCACTCCCGGTAACCCTCACTCAAGGGGTAGTTTGTCGGTGGTAATCGGGCTTCGGGTATGTACGGCGCAAACGATTTTCCGTGATCCCGGACTAATTTGATCCCGGGTCGGCGGTTCGGCTGATGGTGCCCGGATCCGGTGCCGCCATTCCGCGGCGGCCCGGCGGCCCGGCGGCCCGGTGTCACGGCGGCCCGCGGCGGCTCGCGGCCGCACGATCGCCGGCTTCTCGCTCCGAGCGATCAGGCCCGCCGCGGCGGGCCGGAGCCGAGGCCCCACCGCCCGGCCGCCCGGGGTCGGCCGCTGCGACCGTTCGCCGTTTCGGTGTCCTGCCTCACATTCAACAAATTCCTTACCCTCGCTTGCAAAAGCAAAGTTGAGCGCCTTAGACTCACGAACTGTGAGAGCGGGAGGCAATCGAGCCGAAGGTGATCCGCCCAGGGGGCGCCTGAGGTGCGGGAGCGTCCCGATCGGCATCGATGTACAGAGATCGGCCCTAGAAAGATCAATCTTTTGGAGGGGGAGCGTCGTGAGCACCTACCTGTGGGACCCGTTTGCCTCGCTGGGGCGTATGGACCGGGAGTTCGACGAGATCGTTCGGCGTGTCTGGGGCCCGCGGCGTCCGATGCTTACCGGACGGTCGTCGGTCACCGAGTTCGCCGTCCCGTCGGCTGATGTGGTTACTGAGGGAGCGGATGTACTGATCAACCTCGAGCTGCCCGGGGTCGATGTCGAGCGGGACGTCGCGGTCGAGATCGACCGGGGCCGCCTGGTCGTCCGCGGGAAGCGTGCGGCCGGCAGCGAGAATGAGCACGCCGGTCGCGTACACCGCGAGCGCTGGCACGGTTCCTACCGCCGGGAGTTCAGGCTTCCCGAGGGCGTGGAGGCGCAGCGGATCTCGGCCACTTACGACCGGGGCATCCTGACGGTCCGTCTCGTCGGCGCGGCGGCGGAGCCCAAGGCGACCCGGATCGAGATCACCCCGGTCGTCGGCGACGCCCGGCCGGCCGAGGTCGTCGAGGGGGGATGCCGGCGGAATCAGCGGAGTCCGCGACGCCGCGGTCCGCCGAGCCGGCCACGCCGGCCGGGGCCGGTTCCACCGTCTGAGAACCGCACCCGGCGTGCGGACGCCGACGTCCGCACGCCGGGCAGCGGTTCCCTCGCGCCGGGCGGCCTACCCCGCTGGACCGGTCGATCCTGCCGGGACCGCCCGGCTCAGCGGCGGCGCGGTCCGGTGCCGGTGGAGGAGGCCCGTCCCGGGGCGGACTGTCCGGCCGAGCTGCCACTCGACGGAGGCGGCACCATCGGCCCGATGTCGCCGTCCGGCGCGGTGTCCAGATCGACGATGACGGGAGCGTGGTCGCTCGTCCCGACGCCTTTGCGGGCCGCCCGGTCCACCCAGACCGCGCGCACGCGGCCCGCCACGTCGGCGGTCGCCAGAGCCAGGTCGATGCGCATCCCGAGGTTCTTCGGGAAACACAGCTGGCGGTAGTCCCAGTAGGTGTAGACGACGTCGTCGGGCCAGCGGGCCCGCAGCACATCGATGAGCCCGGCGTCGACGAGTTCCGCGAGTGCCGCGCGTTCCGCCGGGGTGACGTGGGTGGCGCCCTCGAACCGGGTGATGTCCCAGACGTCAACGTCCGTTGGCGCGATGTTGAAATCACCCAACGTCATCACCGCGCCCTGGGCCGTGGCCTCGGCCACCACCTCGCGCAGCGCGGCGAGCCAGGCCAGCTTGTAGGCGTAATGAGGGTCGTCGATGGTCCGGCCGTTGGGCACGTACAGCGACCAGATCCGGATGCCGCCGCAGGTCGCGGCGATGGCGCGAGGCTCGGGACCGGGAAAGCCCGGATCGCCCGGAAGACCCCGCGCGACGTCGTCGAGGGTATCCCGCGACAGAATCGCCACGCCGTTCCACCGGCCGTCGCCGTGATGGGCGACCCGGTAGCCCCGGCGAAACAGATCCTCGTCGAACAGCTCCAGGAAGGCGTCGTCCGCCAGCTTCGTCTCCTGCAGGCACACCACATCCGGCTCGGCCCGGTTGAGCCATTCGATCAGGCGGGCCTGCCGAGCCTTCGCAGAGTTGATGTTCCACGTCGCGATCCGCACATCTGTTGACGGTAGTCCCACGGTCCGACAGGTCTGCCGGGCATGTCGGGTCTGGGATGATGGTCGTCATGGGAACGAGCCGGCGTGTCGACGATGACACCGTGGGCCAAGGCGCTGTTGCTGGCCGGCCGTATGTCATCTGCAGCTGCGCGATGTCGTTGGATGGGCACATCGACGACAGCTCGGCTGAGCGGCTGATCCTCTCCAGTGCCGCCGATCTCGACCGGGTGGACGAGGTGCGTGCCGGCTGTGACGCGATCCTCGTCGGCGCGGCCACTGTCCGGCGGGACAATCCCCGTCTCGCCGTGCGCGCGCAGCACCGTCGGGTGGGGCGAGAGGCGGCCGGACGCCCGCCCACGCCGATCAAGGTCGTGCTGTCCGGCGGGGGAGACCTCGATCCGAGCGCTCGGCTGTTCACCGCCGACCCGGTCGAGACGATCATCTACCGTCGGGCTGGATCATCGTTGGCGATCGCC
>NZ_CDXDOS010000353.1:0-2781 GCF_978021245.1 Frankia sp. CoBUL1 | reverse complement strand
GGGCCCGTCCCGCACGGCCGTGTCCCGCACGGCCGTGTCCGCAGCCGACCTCGGGCTGCTGCTGCTCCGGATGACCTTCGGTCTACTGCTCGCCGGGCACGGCGCGCAGAAGCTCTTCGGCCTGTTCGGCGGCCACGGCCTCACCACGACCGGCAAGGGATTCGCCCAGCTGGGTTACCATCCCGGCACCTTCTTCGCCGGGCTGGCCGGCGCGTCCGAGTTCCTCGGCGGCCTCGGCCTGGCGGTGGGCCTGCTGACTCCGTTGGCGGCCGCGGCCGTGATCGGCGTGATGATCAACGCAATGATCGTGACCACACCGAACGGACTGTGGGAAACCGACGGCGGCATGGAGTACCCGCTGTGCGTCGCGGTGGTCGCGATCACGGTGGCTGCGGTCGGTGCCGGACGGCTGGCGCTCGACCGCCTCTTCCGGCGGCGCGACGGCGGGCTGCCCGAGGCGGCTTTCGCCCTCGGCCTCGGCGGCATCAGCGCCGCCATCGTGCTGGCGGTCTAGACCGAACTTACGTGATCGTTCTCTGCCGAAAGTGGCCGTGGCCAGGGTGTTCGAAGAGTTCGAGTCGGCACGCTCGAACCAGCTTTCGAAAGTGGACTTACCTTTACAAGAACAACCGCTCTTCCCTAGGGCCTGCAGACCACCGTTGCCCGTAAACGTAGCCAAACGATGGCTCATTACCGTACTCTTACCTGTGACATAAGGTGAGGGAGTAGTGACGTGCTTTTGGGTGGACCGGCAGCGCGCATCCCCGCCACCGCTGCGTCGACCGCCGGCACGTCGACCGCCCATCCTCCGACGACCGCCTCGTCGACGCGAGACGCCGACCCGCTGCCAGAACCGTCGGCCCTCGGTCAAGCCGTCCTGCTCGGGATGGAGATCGACGGAGTCCAGCGACAGATCCAGCACCTGACCGACGTGCTGAAGCAGTTACGCCGCCACCGCCAGCACTGGGAAGCCGGTGGCCGGGCCGAGCAGAGTGTGGTCCGAGTGCTGGTCGGTATGGACGACGCAGGGTGGCACGTGCTGCCGGACCGACGGTGGCCAGGCACCCGCCGGGCCAACATCGACGTGATCGTGGTGGGGCCTGGCGGAGTCTTCGTGGTAGACGTGAAGAACTGGCGAGAGATCACCGTCGAACGCGGCCGGTTATGGCGTGGCGACGCCGACGCGGACGACGATGTCCGCAAACTTCTGGATCAGACCGTAGCGGTGGAGGAGGTGCTGGTAGAGGCAGGTCTGCCACCGACCGAGGTGGTTCCGCTGCTGGTTCTGGCCAGGCGGAAAAACGTCCGGGCACAACTCGACCGGGTGACGGTGCTCGGCGAGCAGGACCTAACCCGCGACCTGGCGCGTCGTGGCGCACGCCTGGCACCGGACCTCGTTGAACAACTACTGGACCGTCTGGCACGCGGTTGCCCGCCGATGCCCCGCGCCACCGTCACCACCGCCACCACCGCCACCGCCGTCACGGTCGCCACCGCCGTCACGGTCGCCAAGGCGCCGACCTCACGGTCTGTCCGCCGTCCGGTCGCGCGCCGGGCAGGTCCCTCTTCGAACGGTACGGCCGCGACCGAAAGCCCAGCCGCTATCGAGCGGCCCACTCAGGCCTACTGTCCAGCTCCGGCCGGGCGTCCGACTTCTTCCGAGCCGCTGTCGCCGCCCGAGCAATCGGTTCCACCAGATCAGGATGCGCTGCTGAGCCGCGAGGAGCTGTGGCAAGAACTTCTCGACGCCGCCGCCCGAGAGCCGATCGAGACGTGGATGACCTGGCTGCACCCGACGCAGGCCCGCCTGGCCGGCCGGCAGTGGTCCGGTCCGGCCCGCGTCCGCGGCGCGGCCGGTACCGGCAAGACGGTCGTCGCGTTGCACCGCGCCAAGTATCTGGCCGCCCGCGGGGAACGGGTGTTGTTCACCTCGCTGGTGCGCACGCTGGGGCCGGTCTACCGCGCACTGCTGACCCGGATGGCCCCCGAGCACGTCGACCGGATCGAGTTCGCCACCGTCCACGCCGTCGCCACACGTTGTCTTCGCGAACACGGCTTGGCAGACCGGCACCAGCAGGAGGCCGCCGACACCTGTTTCTGGCGCGCCTGGGGGCAGGTCGGGCAGTTCTCGGTTCTGCCCGGGCTCGGCCTGGCTCCCGGGTACTGGAAGGACGAGATCGCGACAGTCGTCAAGGGCCGAGGCCTGACCGACTTCGAGCAGTACGCCAAGCTGGCACGCGTCGGGCGCAGCACTCCCTTGCAACCGACCCACCGGCGTGCGGTGTGGGAGCTGTACGAACGGTACGAGCAGCTCCGGACAGAGCGCGGCGTCCTCGATCGCGACGACGTGCTGCTCCTGGCTCGCGACCTGGTGCGCGAGAGTTCCGACACCCGGTACGACGCGGTGATCGTTGACGAGGTACAGGACCTTACGTGCGTCGGTCTGCAACTGCTGCATGCCTTCGTCGGCGACAAGCCGGACGGCCTGCTCGTGGTCGGCGATGGCCAGCAGTCCATCTATCCCGGCGGTTTCACCCTCGCCGAGGCCGGCGTCGCCGTCGTCGGACGCTCCACCGTGCTCGGGAAAAACTACCGTAATCGCGAGAAGATCCTGCGCTACGCCCAGGCGGTAGTCGCCGACGACAGCTTCGACGACCTCGACGGCGTCCAGGAACGCGGGCGACGCGAGGTCGACGTCGACCGGCCGGGAGGCGAGATCCGCGAGGTCACGGTGTCGGGCACCGTGGCGCAGGATGCGGCGCTCTGCGAGCACCCCGCCCT
>NZ_CDXDOS010000352.1:0-2785 GCF_978021245.1 Frankia sp. CoBUL1 | reverse complement strand
ACCGTTTGATCTTGGTTGCTGGCCCTGAAATCGCCGTTCGGCCGGTCGCTACCCGGTCCCTGACCAGGGGTGATGCCCAGTGACCGCGCCGAGGTCTACATCATCTAGCGAATCGAACAGGCGTTCCGCATACCTGGCGGTTCCGGGCGCCTCGGCCCGCATCGTGACCGTGATCGTCGGTGTGGTGGTCGCGTTGACGTTCCTCTTCGGGTTCGGGAACAGCCTCGCGCTCGGGGTGCGGCTGGGGGTCCCGATCTGGGTGGCGCCGTAGTCGCACCAGCGGTGGACCTGTCCGTGGTCGCGCTGCTAGAGCGCCGGTCAGGTAGCCGTATGTGAGCTGTGGTAGGCGGCACCGGTCGGCGGGTGTCATGTGCCCGTCTTGATCGGAAGGTGCTGGCTGATGCGTCCTGGGATA
The DNA here is from genome assembly GCF_978021245.1 of Frankia sp. CoBUL1. Lineage (NCBI taxonomy): Bacteria > Bacillati > Actinomycetota > Actinomycetes > Frankiales > Frankiaceae > Frankia > Frankia sp. CoBUL1. The sequence continues at coordinate 2,370 of NZ_CDXDOS010000352.1, read as the reverse complement.
TGGGCTCCGCCGGTGGAGCCCTCGACCGCGGAACAGACTGTGATCAGGCTGGTGCGGCGGGCGAAGCTGTTCGTGTTCCTGCGCCGGTATCGCCACGAGCTGTTCGACGAGGCGTTCCAGACCGAGCTGGCCGAGGTCTACCGCGACAGTCCGAAAGGGCAGCCGGCGCAGTTGGCGTTGGCGCTGATCCTGCAGGCCTATACCGGTGTCTCCGACGACGAGGTGATCGAGGCGACGGTGATGGACCGGCGTTGGCAGCTGGTTCTGGACTGTCTGGACACCGACCGGTCTCCCTTCTCCAAGGGCGCCCTGGTGGGCTTCCGCGCCCGGCTGATCGGCGCTGGGTGGGACCGGCGGCTGGTCGAACGCACCGTCGAGATCGCCACGGTGACGAAGGGCTTCGGGCCGCGGGCGTTACGCGCAGCGTTGGACTCCAGCCCGCTGTAGGGTGCCGGCCGGGTGGAGGACACCCCGAACATGATGGGACACGCCCTGCGCAAGGCCCTGGGTGTGATCGCGGCTCAGCAGGGGTGGGGGCGGGCCGAGGGAACCAGGGTCCTGGCCGGCCAGGCCGGGGCACCGGTGCTGGCCGGGTCCAGCCTCAAAGCCGCGTTGGACGCCGACTGGGACGATCCCGACGAGCGGGACCGTGCCCTGGCGGTGGTGCTGGCCGCCCTGGAGGCGGTGGAGACCTTCGTGGCCGCCCAGCCCGCCCCGGAGGCGGCCGAAGCCGCTGTCGCGGTGGCCCGTCAGGTCCGCGACCAGGACGTCGAGGTCACCACGGCCGGGACAGCGCGGCTGCGCCGCGGGGTCGCCAAAAACCGGCGGATCAGCGTGGAAGACCCGGACATGGCCCACGGCCGTAAGTCCCGCTCCGTCCTGGTCGACGACTCTGCTGCTTAATTCGGCTGGGTGTCGTTGGTGCGGCATGATCTCCTCTGCGGTCCTGGTCGTGTCGTGGGCTGCGGGAGGTGGAGTGCATGTCGTTGCAGCCGAAGGGGCTGCCCGAGATCCCGGCGCAGACCGTGGCGGTCGCCCGGGCGGCGTTCCCGCGTGGGACGTTGGCTATGCGGCTGCGGGACCGGCTGGCCGAGGTGTTCGTCGATGAGCCGTTCACCGGGGCGTTCGGGCGCCGGGGGGCGCCGGGTCTGCCGCCGGCGGTGTTGTCGCTGGTCACGGTGCTGCAGTTCACCGAGAACCTGACCGACCGGCAGGCCGCGGCGATGGCGGTCCGCGCGATCGACTGGAAGTACGCGCTCGGCGCGGAGCTGACCGATACCGGGTTCGACCCGACGGTGCTGTCCCGGTTCCGCGCCCGGCTGGCCGACCACGGCCTGGAACGGGTGGTCTTCGACCGGCTCCTGCAGGCCTGCGTCGACCAGGGCCTGATCGGCGGCGGTCGCAGGGCGCGCACCGACTCCACCCATGTGATCAGCGCGGTCCGGGACCTAAACCGGACCGAGCTCGCCGGGGAAAGTGTGCGGGCGGTGTTGGAGGCCCTCGCGGTCGCGGCCCCCGGCTGGCTGGCCGACACCGTGGACATCGACGAGTTGGCGCATCGCTACGGCGAGCGGGTCAACGGGTGGACGATGCCGTCGTCGAAGACGGCCCGGGACCGTCTTGCCGTGGTGTTCGGGCAGGACGCGCTCGCCCTGTGCCGGGCGGTCGCCGCTTCCACCGCGCCGGGCTGGCTGGGCGAGATCCCCGCGGTGGCGTTCCTGCGCGAGATGCTGGTGCAGACCTACTACCTGTCCACCGATCCCCGGGGACGGGAGGTGATCGCAAAGCGGAACGCCGACAGACAGGGTGTCCCGCCTGGACATCGTCGCTTGGCCTCCCCCTACGACCGCGATGCGCGGTGGGCGGCCAAGGGCGACGACCTGTTCTGGTGCGGCTACAAGGTCCACCTCACCGAAACCTGCGACCCTCCCCCCGGAGCCGGAGCCGACGTGTTGCCGTTACGGCTGATCACGGACGTTCTCACCACCCAGGCGAGCGTCCCGGACGTGAAGGCCACCGAGATCGTCCAGGCCAGCCTCGCTGAGCGTGGCCTCACCCCGGGCGAGCACTACCTCGACGCCGGCTACTCCAGCGCCGACCTCATCCACGACGCCGCCACCCGGGGCATCACCATGGTCACCCCAGCCCTCCTCGACCACTCACCCCAGGCCAAGGCCAACGCCGGGTTCGACAAGGCCGCGTTCCGGATCGACTGGAAAGCCCGCCAGGTCCGCTGCCCGCAGGGCCACACCAGCACCGGCTGGTACCCCGTCCGCCAGCACGAACGCGACGCCATCGTCGTCGCGTTCGCCCGCACCGACTGCCACCCCTGCCCCACCCAGAAAGCGTGCACCACCCTGTCTCTTATAC
>NZ_CDXDOS010000351.1:0-2816 GCF_978021245.1 Frankia sp. CoBUL1 | reverse complement strand
CCCATCTGAGATGAACACCTCGATGCCCTCGTCAGGCTCCACAATGAACGTGTGCCTGCTGTTGGCGACCTCGTACACGAAGTCACCCGGCCCCGACACCCAGGCGTGCTCCGCGTACCGCCATTTCCCTCGAACGGTGTAGATAAACACGCGGCCATAATGGTCGTGCACACCCAGCGAAGCTCCCCCCGGCGCCCGCAGAAGCATTTGCGTCTCGCTCTTGACCAGATCCACATGAAGGATCTTTAATTCCACCTCGTTCGTGTAAGGCGTGAACGGAACCCACGGAAGATCATCGACTCCCGTGTACGTTGGAGCGAAATGTTGGAGGGGATTGACCAGTGTCGTCATCTGCATCTCCTCGGGTGGTTGTCGTCGATCCCTGCCTTCGGAATCGTCTGGATCCGGCGGGGAACAGCCGGCTAGGCGAGCGGTAGGGTTTGATTCTGGACCCACCAAAAGATCCGAGATAGAACAGCGGTGACAGATCCCTGAACATACGCGACAAGCGCGGGTGCCACGCGCGCCGTCGGGGCGCGGACCGGGGTGCCGATGACACCGCTGGGCAGGATAATCCCCTGATGATGCGGATGTCCGACGACCGTGTGCGAGAACTCACCGCTGCGCTGGAACACGACGAGGGACTGGTGGATCCCACGATCAAGCGTGTCCGGCGCGAGATCCCGGCCTATGAGGTGGTCCCGACCGAGGCGCTGGTGACGAGCATCCACCGCAACGTCGTGCTGGCGTGCCGCACCCTGCGGGCGGGCGTCGTGCCGCCGAGCTCGGAGATCTGGCAGGCCGAGCGCACAACGCTGGAACGGCTCCGGCAGGGCGTGCCGATCGAGGACATCATGGGCGGCTTCCGCATCTGCATAGCGAGCATCCAGGACCGGCTGGTGGATCGCGCCCAGGAGTTCGGGGTCGACCACCCCGAGTCGCTCACCCTCACCTCGCTGCTGTGGAAGCTGAGTGACGTGTTCTCCGCTCGTGCGGCGAGCGCCTACCGCGCGTACGGCCTGTCGCATGCGGTGGCGGACCGAAGGCGCAGGGACGAATGGCTCGCCGGGCTGCTCGCCGGCACCCTGTCGCCGGCGCAGATTGAGCAGGGGCGCATCCGCTACCACGTGCGGCGCGACACACGCCTGCGGGCGGTGTGCACTGCCACCTTGTCGGAAGCGGAGCTGGACCAGGCCCTCAACCTGATCAACCAGGGGTGCCGGCGCAGCAACATGGTCCTGCTCCTGGTGCCCTCCCAAGGCCGGCTCGTGGGGATCGTGTCGGGGCCGCCACCCGCGGTCCCGGGGCTGCTGGTCGCAGCCGGGCCCGAGGGGCCGCTGGGCCGGGTCGCGGCGTCCTTCTCGGTGGCCAACGACGTATTGGCCGCGGCCCGACTGCGCCACGACGAGGGCGTGCACACCCTCGAGAGCCTCGGCTGGCGGGTGGCCGTGCCGCGTGCGGCGGACGTGACCGCACTGATGCGGGCCCGCTACCTCCAGCCGCTCCGGGACAGCAGTGCGTTCGGGGAGGAAGTCGTCGAGTCGCTCCGCTGCTACCTGGCCAACGGCCGTAACATCCCGCGGACCGCCGAGGCGCTGCACGTACACGTCAACACGCTGCGCTACCGGCTAGCCCGGTTCGAGGAGCTGACCGGGTGGTCCCTGGACGACACCGACACCCTGGTGGAACTGTCCTGGGCCTTCCACGCGGAGACGGCAGCCCCGCCGGTTTCGTAGCCGCGTACGAAGCGAAGGGCGCCGCGTTGGCATCCCACCCGTAGCCTTCGATGTGTCGCACACCACATCCTGTTGGAAATTCGTACCCGTTACCGGGCCCATCAGAGCTCGACGTTCCGAGCTGGTGGTCTCGGCCCCGCCCAACAGGGGAGCAACCCATGACCGCTTCGATGACAGCAACAACCGGCCTGCGGGAGCGGACCAACCACTATCGGCAGCTCCTGGCCGCCTCCGTCGGCAACGCCGTCGAATGGTTCGACTGGTACATCTACTCGATGCTTGCGGTGTACTTCTCCACGCAGTTCTTCCCGGCCAGCCCGGGAGGCAGCCTGGTGCCGCTGATGTCGACCTTAGCAATCTTCGCCGTCGGATTCTTCGCCCGCCCGGTCGGAGCGCTGATCCTCGGGATTCTCGCCGACCGGATCGGCCGCCGCAGGACGCTCAGCACCACGATTATGGGCATGGGCCTGGGCAGTCTCATCATCGGGCTTGCCCCCACCTACAAGCAGGTCGGGGTCGCCGCCCCGGCACTACTCCTGCTGGCCCGGCTGATCCAGGGTGCCTCCGCGGGGGGCGAGTATGCCGCGGGAAGCGCGTTTCTCATCGAGTCCGCGCCGGCTGGCCGTCGGGGCCTGTACTCGAGCTTCTTCTACATCAGTGCGACCTCGGCCAACCTGGCGGCGATCGGGATCAGCGCCTTACTCGCCAGCACGCTGGACTCGCAGAACATGACCAGCTGGGGCTGGAGGATCCCCTTCCTGCTCGGCTCGGTCGCGGCCATGGTCGGCATGTGGATCCGGACGCACGCCAAGGAGACCCTCACCCAGACGGCGGACGAGCCGGCCGGTGCCCGTCGTGCCGACATGTTCGAGTTCCTCCGCCGGCACCCCAGGGAATCCCTCCAGGTGTTCGGGCTGACCGCGGCCCCGGCCCTGGTGTTCTATGTATGGACCGCCTACCTGCCGACGTACGCGAACATCACGGTGGGCTCCAACCTCAAGCACGGCCTGCTCTCCGGTCAGGGCTGCGCGAAGGTCGCGTGGTGTGACGGCCCGTTGCGTTAAGTGGCCATGAATTGGA
>NZ_CDXDOS010000350.1:0-2835 GCF_978021245.1 Frankia sp. CoBUL1 | reverse complement strand
GGTAGTTGGCTGCTTGACGCTGCCTCCGGCCCTGGCCAGCGGTCCCAGCTGGTCCAGCGCGCGCAGCGTCGCGTCGGCGTCGGTGATGGTGAGCAGCCCGAACAGGGCGCGACGGACACCACGAGCGCGCAGCCTCTCGAGCGTGGCCTCGTCGGGATCCATGAGCGGAACGGTCACCGGTGGCGTCGCCACCCCGGCCCGGTCCGCCTCCTCGGCCAGCTCGTCCAGGCCTTGGATCAGCTGGTCGACCGGAAGGGGTGGAGTGAGCCAGCCGTCGCGCCCGGCGATGATCCGGCGGAAGGTCGTCGGGCCCCATCCCCCGATCCAGACCGGCGGATACGGTCGCTGCACAGGCTTGGGCCACTGGAAGACCGGATCGAAATCGACGAAGCGACCGTGGAACTCCGCCTCCTCGGTGGTCCAAAGCGCCTTCACCGCGGCCAGCCGCTCCCGCATCAGCGCCATTCGAGTCGCCGGGTCGGTGCCGTGGTTGCGCATCTCCTCACGCAGCCAGCCGGCGCCGACGCCGAGTTCGAAACGGCCCTCGCTGACCAGGTCCAGGCTGGCCGCTTCCTTCGCCAACAGGAGCGGGTCCCGCTGGACCACGAGCGCGACCGCGGTGCCCACGCGCAACCGGGTGGTCGCGGTCGCCACGGCCGTCAGACTGACGAAAGGATCAAGATTTCGGTAGTAGTCGCGGGGAATCTCACCAAGCTCGGGGTGCGGTGTCTCCCGTCGGGCGGGGATGTGGGTGTGCTCGGTGACGAACAGTGATTCGAAGCCGCGCTCCTCGATCACCCGGGCGAGCTGAGCAGGCCTGATCTGTTCGTCAGTGACCGCGGTGAAGATCCCGATATCCATGCGTCGCACCGTAGTGTCTGCCATCAGTGTCAGGGTCAAGAGCGAGGGCTGGAGGCTGGTCCTGATGTTGATCGGCGAGCTGTCGACACAAACCGGCGCCAGCGTGCGGTCCTTGCGCCATTACGAGAAGAACGGACTGCTCGTGGCGGAGCGCGGCGCCAACGGCTACCGCCATTTCCCGGAGTCCGCGGTGGAGACGGTGGCCCGGATCCAGGTGCTGCTCGGCGCCGGACTGTCGGTGGCGACGATCTGCCAGGTGCTGCCCTGCACCATCGACGCGACGCCGCGGATCGTGCCGTGTGCCCAGCTGTCGGCGACACTGCGCCGCGAGCTGGACCGGCTGGAGCTACAGGCCGCGTACCTCGATCGCGCACGTTTCCTGATCTCGACGATGCTCGCGGCCTGAGCGCCACAGGAAGTAGCCGGGCCTCCGGGGCGCAGAACCCGTCAGCCGCCGATACTAGTGGACCTAACGCACCACGATAAGAACCGGTCAATCTTGGTTGCTGGCCCTGAAATCACCGTCCGGCCGGTCGCCACACGTGCCCCGAACAGGGACGATGCTCGGTGACCACGCCGACCGGAACATCGCCTACCGGGTAGAACACGCGTTCCGAACACCTAGCGGTTCCGGGCACTTCCGGGCTTCCTGGTGACCGTGCGCGTTGGGCACCGTGGTCGCGTCCACCCTCCTCTTCCGCCTCTGAATGTGCCCGTGCTCGGGTCGCGGTCGCGCCGAGGAGGGGTGATGGTCAGAACGTCCGCACCCGGGGGCGATGTACCCGCGGTCAGTGCGGCTGATCGAGCTGACTGGCGACGAGCGGGAACTCTGCCTTCAGGAGCGTTGCCAGTTGCTCCTGAAGCTCGCGCAGCGCGGTCGTGGCGATGCGCCACACGATTGACCAGTCAACCTCGAAGTACGCGTGAACAGCGATGTTGCGGAAGCCCGTGACGGACCGCCACGGCACATCCGGCCAGCGGTCGCGGATCTCGGGCGAGACTCGACCGGCTGCCTCGCCGATCACCAGGAGCTTCTGCAGAACGGCGCTCTGGATCAGGTCGCTCGCCAGGAAGGCGGCCTCGTCGGCGTCCTGGACGAACGTCGTCGCGGCAGCCGCCGCTTCGATCATGTCGACGAGGTAGAGCTCGTCACGCCGCATAGAGGACCCGAGCCTCCGCGAGTACCCGGTCGCGGATGACCCACTTCAGCCGGGACTTGGGTACCAGGTCGACGTGCCGACCGACGATCTTTTCGAGCTCGTCCCGAAGATCGACGATCTCGAAGCCAAGCTTCGAGTCGGGCGCCAGCACATACAGCAGGTCGACGTCCGAGGAGTCGGTGTCGTCGCCACGAGCCACCGAGCCGAAGACGGAGAGCTCGGCGACCCCGTAGCGTCGGCACACCTCGGCGATCCGGCTGTCACGAAGGTCGACGGTCACATCGCCATTATCGCCTCCAGGCAGCCACGACCGCACGGCTCGGACACCGCCTCCAACGAGGTGACCTGGCCCCGTCCGAGGAACAAGAAGGCCGGGGCGACCAGCGGTGCGCCCAAGAGATCACCTTCCGGACGGGTCACGCGGCACACGTCCGGGGCTACGAATTCTTGTTCGGGGAGGTAGCGCGTTAGCCAACTGGCGGCATCTCATGCCAGGGTGACCATTCGGACCAGGCTTCCCAGTTGGGACGGTCATCGTCGGCGAGCCAGTTCCATGCGTGGGGCTTTGCGACCGGCCCCGCTCGGGGCGGCCGCGGCGGATCAGCGAGCTGGAGCGCGCCGAGCTCGTCGCGCTGGTCTGCCAGCTCCCGGCCGAGACCGGGGTACCGCTGGTCCGCTGGAGCTGCCCCGAGCTGGCCCGAGCTGGCCGCCGAGCTGACCCGTCGCGGCCTAATGAGAGCTACCGGGTCGCCGTAGGGCAGGCTCGGTGCCGGTAGCCGCCGGCAGGTGAGCACTCTCGCGGCCTGGACTGAGG
>NZ_CDXDOS010000349.1:0-2855 GCF_978021245.1 Frankia sp. CoBUL1 | reverse complement strand
GGCTCAATGATCCGTCGTCGCTGATTCCGCCAGGTTGTCAGGCTGTGTCATCAGGTCCCATGGCCCCGCGTCGACGCCAAGGAAGGCGGTGACACATGAAATGGATGACAGCGGATGGTCATCTCATCGAGGAGACGGTCGTCAAGGCCGGTCCCGAGCGTCCGGCACGAGTCCTGCGGGTGACCCGGCAGGAGCGTGCGGTCGGCCAGTATGCGTGCTGGGCCGATCTGATCGTCAATATTGATGTTCGGCGGATAACCGAAGTCGAATGAATGACCTGTTGTTGGTGCAGGCCTGAGCACGGGTCTGAGATGTCAAGGGCCACTGAGTTCTCCCCGCGAGGCGCCGTTCTGGAGGTCGTCCGTGTGCAACTTTCCGGCTGCAGAATCCTGGGACGAGACCGATCTCGCGGCCTGTGTGACCGGGGGCGTGAGAGAGAACGTTCATCGTCTCGGGGTATTCTGGCGGTCGCATCCCGCGACTCCCGGTTCGAGCGGAGACTGGGTGGAGGCGGTCGATATCGGCGCCGGCCGGCTCGCCATCTGCGTCGGCGACGCGGCCGGGCACGGCGAGCAGGCCGCGAGGTTCGCGCGACGGTTTCGGGAGGCGATGCGCCGGCACCTGCTCGCGGGCGAGGAGCCCGAGGCGACCATGCATCGCACGGTGAACGATATCGCTGGACCCGGCGATATCGAGGAAATGTTTGCTACCGCTTTTCTCGCCGTCGTCGATGCCCGGTCAGGCCAGGTGGTCTACGTCAACGCCGGGCATCCGCCCGCCCTGCACCTGCCCGGGTCCGCGGCTGGCGGCGCCCGCGAGCCACGGTCGCTCGGCCCGACCGGGCCCATCCTGTCTGACCTTTTCGCCGGAAGCGAGATCTGGTCGTCCCGATCGCTGACCATGGACGCCGGAGACCGCCTGCTGCTGTACACCGACGGCATCAGCGAGGCGCGTGACGCGCACGGCACACAGTTCGGGACGGAATCCCTGTCCGCCGGCCGGATCGGGACCGACTCGCCTGACACGTTGCTTGACCGCCTTTTCGCGCAGCTCGCCATCCATGCGCACGGGGTCGACGGGGACGACCGCACGATGGCGATCCTGGCCCGCGATCCACTGGCGGAGAGGACCCTGGCAGCTGACGGGGGCGTCGCGAGCAGCGGGGGCGTCGCGAGCAGCGTCGCGAAGCAGCATTGAGAAGCAGCGTCGCGAAGCAGCCCGGTCGGGAGAGACGAGGTCCGTCATGTTCGCGGTACGAATTCACGGGTTCGGCGGTCAGGGCGTGCTGACCATCGCCGAGCTGTTGACCATCGCGGCAGTTACGGAGGGTCGCTACGGACAGGCATCCATGGCCGGCGGGCCGGAACACATCGGCCATCCTACGGTCGCCTGCTGCCGGATCGACGACGATCCATTGCCCGGGTGGGAACCGGTCGTGTTCCCGGATGCGGTCATCGTCCGGGACGCGGCGCTGCTGCACGTCTCCGATGTGTTCCATGGACTCGGGGCGGATGGGTTCATCCTGCTCGACTCGGCACGCGACCTTGACGATTTCGGGCTGCCCAGGCTCACCCGGTACCGGCCCGAGCGGACGATCAGCATGCCCGCCAGCGAGATCGCCCAGCGCGAGCTGGGGCATCCGCTACCGAACACGGCTCTGCTCGGTGGCTTTGCCGCGTTGACCGGAATCGTTTCGATCATCGCGGTCGAGACGGCCATCCGGGAGCGGTTCGCCGGTCGGCTCGCGGACGACGGCATCGAGGCGGCCCGGGACGCCTTTGCGTTCGTCCGCTACACCGAGCGGCGCAGGGCCGGGCTTCTGCCGGTAGCCCAGGCCCAGGAATGAGCCTGGGCGCAGGCAGGCCGTGCCGGCAGTGAGCCTGGGCGCCGGCCGGCCGGCGGAGGTCCAGGTCAGCCAACCTGTGACCTGCTCGACCGTGCGCAGGCCGCAGCCGATGATGGCGGTCTTCTCCACCGGGAAACCAAGGTCGGAAAGTTGGTCGACGGCCCTCTCGGCCTCGCTGTAGGTGTCGAAGGTGGCCACCACCACCTGCTGCGGCCCGCCTACCCGGTCCACCGGGGTCCCGCCCGGAGCATCATCGAAGCGCGGGTTCCCGCGGTGGAGAACATCCATCCGAGGCCGAAAGGTGATCCGAGGTCAGAAGACGATGGTGTGTCCTTCGCGGGATGCGTCGGTGGCGGTGTAGGCGACGCCGTCGACTTTCAGACCGTCCTGATCAAGCAGGGTGATGATGCCGCCCCGGTTGCCCAGCCCGACCGGGGGTGCGAGCGGGATCCGCACGGTGTCCCCGGCTGGCAGGTTGGTGGGCGGAAGGGGGAAACGGTGCCGACCGCTGTCGATGATCGTCCAACCGGTGAGGTCGACGGGCCCTGGGGTGGTGTTGAGCAGGGTGACGGACTCGGCTTCCGGTGCCGGTCCGATGGGGTTGACCAGGGCGGCGACGATGCGCAGGCGCCGGTCGGGTTCCCCGGGGGCTGGTTGGCCGCCCGGTCCGGCTGATGGAACGGCGCGCAGGGTGTGGCCGGTCGTGTCGTCGGTGTGCCAGGCCTGGCTCTGGAAGGCCAGGAACAGTGCTGTCCAGCGGCCCGCGGTGGGGAAGTGGAAGAGCAGGGCACCGTCCTGCCAGCTGCCGTCGTCGGCGATGAAGCGACCGCTGTTGCCCTGGTTCATGTGGACGTCATGCACGCCGTTGCCGGGTACGAAGCCAAAGATCTTATCTGGTTTCGTGGGCTCGGGCCCCCATCGCTGGCCGAAGGCGTAAATGTGGCTGGTCGGATCGGCGGTCGCACGCTGGACGTGGTGGTCGAGGCGGTCGGCGAGATCGTTGTCCGGG
>NZ_CDXDOS010000348.1:0-2863 GCF_978021245.1 Frankia sp. CoBUL1 | reverse complement strand
GCTAAGTCCGGGGATCTTTTTCTCCCGGCTCGGTCCGCGACCGCCTTGTACGGCTGCCCGGCGCACGGGTCGGATTCGTCACTCTTCGGATTTTTCGGACGTTTCGCCTAGTGGGGTCGAGGCCCGTCCATGGTCCTTCTGCGGAGCCCCACGGACGGACTGGGCGCAGATTCGTGGTGCTTTTATGGTTCTTGCCATGGGATTTTTAGTGCTTTCGGTAGTTATATCAACATCATCGGCGCCCCCGTCGGAAGCTGTCGATGCTCCCTTGATTTTCTCTTGATCTTTCTTTGGGCTTCCCTGGGGCCGCCTCGGCACTGGTTCGGCGTGGAGGCCGCGGCGGCGCGAGGCATCGGGCCGGGCATCTGTCGCCCGCTTGATGCACGTGCACCCGACCGTGCTGTATCGTGAGCCAAAGTTCGTGCAGCCGCACACGCTGGCATGATGGGATGGTCTTCCGGGGGGGTGTTCCATCGTGGGTTTGGCTGGCGGTCGGCCGGCGGTCGCTGGTTGGCCCGTCGGTGGTATGGCGAGCGGACGGCGTGGGTCGGGGCCGTGGCGGCATGGCTTTCCGGGGCTTCAGGAGATCGACATGACCAAGATCTACAGCGGTATGTCCGCCGCGGCACTGCAGCGCGTGACATGGCAGAAGAGCCGTCGGAGCAACTCGCAGGGAAACTGCGTCGAAATGGCGAAGCTTCCGGGTGACGAAGTTGCCGTCCGTAACTCTCGGCATCCAAACGGACCCGCTCTGGTGTATACCCGAGCTGAAATCGAGGCTCTGATACTCGGGGCCAAAGACGGCGACTTCGACAACCTGCTCCAGTAGTCGCACCCGTCATGGCCTTCCCGGTTCCGGCAGCCTCGACGAGGCGGGTGCGTTCCATCGCCGCGTGGGCTCCCTATGCAGGGATCCCACGCCGGGTCGTGGACGGTGTGGGCACCGCGGCCGATTGTGGCCTGGGGGGCGGTGCCCGCCCGGTCCGGGCGGGCGCGTGGCGAGACGGAGACAGCATGCCCACGTCGATCCCTGAACGGATCTTCAGCTCGGAGGATCTGCCGCTCCTCTCACTTCCCGGTGCCGACGGACTCATCACCTGCCAGTGGATTCACGAGTCCATGAGGGTGCGGACCCCGTCGGGACGCGGCTGCGACGCCATCCGCGGCTGCGACGCCATCGAGGAGCGGCGGCGCGCGCAGGTCGGTTTCGTCCTGGTCGAGCCGGCCTGGCTGGTTCGCGCGGCGGCCGAGCGGCTCCGCGCGCCGGGAGTCGACGCCATCGTCCTGCACGCTCAGGCCAGCCCGCCAGGCCGCAGCGCGCTGGCCTTGGCGTTCGCCTCTCATCTGCGCAATGCCCTGAGACGGCCGGGAGCAGGCGGTACGCCCGCCCCCGGCGGCCCCCCCGGGTCCGGCTGCGAGCCGGAGGTCGGTGACAACGTCGTCACCGCCGGGGTGCGGCCGGATCTCAGCGGCTTCGCCGATCTGATCCGGGTACCCCATCTGGTGACCGTCACCGACGGCACCGGTGCCGTCGCGGACACGGTCGTGTGGGAAATCATGACCGGCGCGCGGTTCGACACCTGGCTCGATGGAGCTCCCCGGCCCGACCAGCGAGCCATCGAGGCGCACCTGCCCGGTCTGTTGCGTCTGCGCGGCCTGCACCGGGTCGGCCGGCTGGATCATCCGGGCGCCGGTGCTCTGCTGGACCTGCTGGGCGGCGGCTATCTCTCCAGCAGGTTGATCCACCGCTGCCCCCGGGCCGTCCTCCCGCTCGTCGCCGCGACCTGACCCTCCGGTTCCCCGGCCGGGGGCCCGGGGATACCCGGTGTCCACCTGTATCCTGCCGTTCGCCGCTCGGGAGTGCCATGCGCGACGGTGGTTACGCGGCGCGCCTTCCACCACCTGACGGTCAACCAGGGCCTATGGTCAAGCGCACCGGAACGCCGCTTTATGGGGAGAGTCGCGGATGACCGTATCGCTCGAGGACGCCCGTCGGATCATTGCCGCCGGGGAGAAATATGCGGTTCACCTCGGTCAACCGGTTAACATTGCTGTCGTTGACCATGCCGGAATTCTGGTTGCCCACGTCCGGATGGACAATGCCCGGCTCGAGACCGCGGATATCTCCGTCGACAAGGCGTGCGCGGCTCGGGCCTGGGCTCCGCCGGCCCATCTGGTCAGTCATACCGGTGGCGAGGGACACGCTGGCGGCGAGGCGCATGCCGGCGGCGAGGCACCTGCCACGGGTGACGACCGCGTCGGACGGGAGCGTCCGTCGCCGGCGGAACCGGTCGTCACCGGTCTGCCCGGTGCGCTGCCGCTGTGGCGGAACGGGGTGATCGTGGGGGCCGTCGGGGTGAGCGGTGGTCCCGCCCCCCTTGACCAGGCCATCGCCCGGGCCGCCGCGGCGGCGTTCTGACCGGGCCGACCGGACTGACCGGGCCGACCGGACTGACCGGGCCGACCGGGCCGCACCCCCACGCGGTATCGCTCCCCACGCGGTACCGCGTGGGGAGCCCGAAGCGGGATCGGATCCTGAAACCGGGAGCGATCGATCTTCGGTGAATCTCACAAAATCAACGGAATGGCACCGAAGAGTGGTTCTTCTGGTTCAGGCTTGATGGAGTGAGGAGCGTCACGGCTCTGGGAGTCGGGCCGCACCGGCCTCGGCGCCGTCGTGCGGACCGCCGGGCCGCGCTGCTCGGGCTCGTGAGCCTCCTGATCGGCTTGGGAGCGGTCGGCTGCCGGGTCTCCACCGACGGGCCGACCGCGTCCCCGGCCTGCGCGGCGCCGGGCGTCGCTCCGGACGCGATCAGATTCGGCCTGCTCTATCCGGACACCGGAAACGCGGCGTCACTGAGCC
>NZ_CDXDOS010000347.1:0-2898 GCF_978021245.1 Frankia sp. CoBUL1 | reverse complement strand
ATGGCGTCACTATAGCCCAAGCACCTTGTAGTAAGCACACGTTGATACTACAACATCTTGATTTCACAAGACCTTGTAGTATGGTCGGAGGCGTACAGGGACTCAGTAACGCGAGAGGAGGACCAGTGGTTCAGGAACCGACAAGCACGCCGAGCCTGGGGGCCCCGGCCGACCCGGCGCCGCCGATCCGCGGCTTGCGATCGGAATACGCCCGGGTCGGCGGCCACCGCCTGCACTACTGGACCGGCGGCCCAGACGACGGGACCCCGGTGCTGCTGTGGCACGGCTTCCTCGCCACCGGCTACGCCTGGCGCGGCGTCGCCCCCGCCCTGGCCGACGCCGGAATGCGCGTCCTCGTCATCGACATGCTCGGCTACGGCGACAGCGACAAGCCGGGCGGCACCAATCCCTACAGCGCACGCGCGCTGGCCGAGCAGGTCCGCGCCCTGACCGCCCGCAGCGGGTTCGGCGCCGGCCGGCCCATCCTGCACGTCGGGCACGACATGGGGGCGCCCCCGGCCCTGCTGTGGGCCGCCAGCCACCCAGAAGAGACCCGTGGCCTGGTCTACGCCGAGGCACCCACCATGCTCGGCGGCCCGTTGCGGGACGTCCTGGCCTACGCCCCGGGCACCATGACCACAGGGTCCATGTGGTGGTGGATCTTGCCGCTGGCCCCGGGCGTGCCGCAGGCACTGATCGTGGGGCGTGAGGAAGTCTTCCTGCGCTGGTTCTACGACGGCCCGGCGGGAGCGCCCCGTGCGTTCGACGAGGCCACGGTGGCCGAATACCTGCGCACCTTCTCCGGGCCGGCCGGGGTACTCGGCTCCATGGGCGTCTACCGCGCCGCGTTCGCCAGCATCGCGCAAACCGAGCCGCTGCTCGTACACCCGACCCCCGTCCCCGTCCTCGCCGTGGGCGGTGAACGGGGCCTGGGCCAGCAGGTCGGCCGGATGCTGTCGCCGGTGGCCTCGCGCCTTAGCACATCCATCCTCGACGGCGCCGGGCATTTCCTGCCCGAGGAAGAGCCCGAGCGGCTCGCCGCAGCCATCACCCTGTTCAACGACCGGATCTGAACGACCGAGGAGGAACGATGAGTTTCACCCCGCACACCGCCAGCCCGGCGACGCAGCCCGCGACGCGCGGCTACGTCCTTGGCCCGGATGAGGGCAACCCCTATCACTGGCTCGGCACCCTCAGCCTGACCAAGGTGATGGGCTCGGTCACCACCGGCAACCTCGATATCGTCGACCACCGCGTTCCGCCCGGCTACGCGCCCCCGCCACACGTGCACCGCGACTCCGACGAGGTGTTCTTCCTGATCGACGGGCACCTGGAGGTGCACTGCGGCGACGACGCGTGGGAGGCCGGGCCCGGCTCGCTGCTCTTCCTGCCGCGGGGGGTGCCGCACCGCTTCGTCAACGCCGACCAGCCTGCCCGCACCCTGCTGATCAACGCGCCCGCCTCGTTCGCGGACCTGGTCGTCGCCATCGGCGACCCCGCGCCCGGCCTTGACATGCCCGGCCCGGACGCGCCGGTGCCGTCAACGGAGGAGATCTTCGCCCAGTCGCAGTGGTACGGCATCAACCCCGCGTGACGGACGGAGCGAGCCAGACAGGCAGGAAACCTCATGGTCGACGTCAGCCGCACGAGCAGGCCCCCGATACCCAGGACGTCGTCGAGCAGCCCCGCACCCGGTCGATCTCGCCGCCGGTGCAGTCGATCAAAACCTTGACCTCCACGTCACACGTGCCCGGATCCGCCGTCACGAAGAATCCCACCACGCCAGCACCGACGGCACTGCCGCGGAAGACGCCCACGCCGTCACCGTCCGCGGCGCCCTCCAGGTAGCCATAGTCGATGGGGTACACGGCCTCCGGCACCCGGGGGTGCCTGCTGCTGGCCGGGCGGTGCACCACCAGCCGCGAGGTAGCCGCCAACTCGTCGAGGTTGCCGAACAGCCGTGCGCGGGACGCGTCAACCATGATCACCGCCGAATCGGGGAGGTCCGCCAAGGAGACCACCGACATGAAGTGGTTCAGGGCGAAGAGCATGGTCCTGCCGCCTGACGTGAACGGCGACTCCCGGCCGGTGCCATCGGCATGCTGGACGGCAACTGGACGTGACCGTTCCCTTCGTCGCTGCCCGGGCCGTCGGCGAACAGGGTGCCCTGCACACTCTTGCCGTGGCCCCAGCAGCTGCCCGCGGCTACCGTGGCTGTCCTCCGAAGTCGCCACCGCTCAACACCTCGGCTGATCGGACGCCGTTCGCGTGATCGCAACATGGTCGTCCAGCCGGGACTCGAACCAACTCGCGAGGCCGTGACCAGCGCCGTTCCACAGTGCTGGATCTCAAGGGACAGATCGCGAACCGTATTCACCCAGGCCAAGATCATGATCAGAAAAAGGGTGGACCTGACACGGCAGCAGAAGAGCCGATCGATCTTGGTCGAAGGCCCTGAAATCACCGTCCGCCCGGTCGGGACGCGGCAACTGACCAGGAACGATGCCAGATAAGGATCGAAATGATCGCACCACAGCCGGCCTCGAACGCATGTTCCGCAGGGTTGGTGGGACCCTCCTACGGTGAGTCGCTCGACTGTGGTGGGAGGGAATCGTGGGCGACGATCCCGTCCGGCAGGGGCTCATGGCAGCGAGGTGGATGGGGGCAGGGAGCCGGTCGTCGCTCATCCGCCGATGATTTCCTGATGCCAGGGGTGGAAGAAGCGACGTAGTCGGTCGACGGCCGGGCGGGGCAGTCCCAGGTCGTCGTCGGTGAACCGGCTGATGGTTCCGATCATGTCGGCGAACACCTGGAGGTCGAAGCCGCAGTCATGGGTTTGGGCGAGGTGGATGAGTTCCTCCTTGGTGAAGACGTTCGCCAATCTCCGGCTGGCGGGGG
>NZ_CDXDOS010000346.1:0-2900 GCF_978021245.1 Frankia sp. CoBUL1 | reverse complement strand
GTCACGGCGACACGCCGGCCCACCCCAAACCACCAGCGACTATCACACAGAGTGACACCCGAAGGTTAAACGACAAGCTTGGTGGCCGGAACGGATCACCGTCAGTGACCTGCTGGCGGGTCGACCGAACCAACCCGGCGCAGGACGCGCGTCCTGGTGTTACGGCACTCCCGGCCTGGCCCGCGCCCAGCAGCTCGCCGCCATCGCCCTGGCTGACCCCACCCAGCAACAGCGCGCCGAGGACGCTCTCGCAGCCTGCCTAACGAACACCGCCCAGCTCGCCCGGTTCGTCGACCCGGCGATCTGCCACGGCTGGGCCGGCCTGGTCGCCACCGTCCGCTGCGCCGCCACCGACGCCCGCTTCCACCCGCTTGCCAGCCACCTCCCCGACCTGGTTGACCAGCTCCTGCACAGCCTCGACACAGCGCACAGCGCACAGCGCCGGCTGGCGGCCCATCGGCCTCATCGACGGTGCGGCAGGCATCGCCGCGGTCCTGCACGCCATCACGACCGACACCGGCGCCGTCTGGGAGACCGCGCTCCTGCTCGACCTTCCTGCGGCCGTGCCAGCCCCGCGCTCGGGAGACAGCGCGTGAGCATTCCCGACACCGAGTCCGCGTGGTCCGCGGTGACGGTGTGGTGCCAGGACTGGCGTGCCGCCGAACATCTGGGGGTTACCCAGCTGGCACCACTGCTGACCACAGCTGAGCAGACGGACGGGATCAGCCTCTGGTGGTTCACCAGAAAGGCAGAGTCCTGGCGGATCCGCTGGCGCCCCGGCCGCGACGGGCACAACTCCGCGGAGTTCTGCGACAGCAGGCTCCGCGCCGTGCTCAACGGTGACGCGGTCCACCGCTGGGCACCCGCCGTCTACGAGCCTGAGATCCACGCCTTCGGCGGCCCCGCCGGCATGGACGTCGCGCATCTGCTCTTCCACCACGACAGCCGCAACGTCCTCGCCCACCTCGGCCGAGCCCGCCCTGAGCATCGGGCCGAGATCGGACTCGTGCTGGCCGCGGCACTGCTACACGCCGCTGGCCAGGACTACTACGAACAAGGTGACGTCTGGACCCGCGTCGCCGGCCACCGCCGCACTCGCCAGGCCAGCACACGGCAGCCCGCCGCCGCAGCGGCTGCCCGAAACGCCGTCCGGCAACTTCTCGCCGCCCGCACAGTGCAGCCCCTCAAAGCGCTACCGGCGTGGCCAACGGCGTTCCGGCACGCGGGGCGGTCACTCGCGAACCTCGCCGACCAGGGCCAACTCACCCGCGGCCTCCGCGCGGTACTCGCCCATCACATCCTGTTCGCCTGGAACCGGCTCGGCATCCCCACCTCCGACTCACCGTCCGCTGGCAGCCCTGAGAAGAGGCGGGACCCGATGGCCCTCACCACGTCGACAGATGTGGCACCCACGACGTTCGCTCTCGTCGCACCACGGTTTCCCCTCGTCCCCCGTGACCGGCCATCCTGCCCAGCCCTCGACGCCCGGATCGCCCATGTCGCAGCCCTCGCCGCCCAGGCCGCCGAGGGCGGCGACAACGCACTTCTGCGCGCCGGCGAAGCCCACAACCTGGCAGCGCTGATTGCCAGCGACTGCGGACTGCCTGACCTTGCCCACAGCCTCTGCTGGCGCCAGATCGACACGCTTCCGTTCCGCCGCCCTCTCGACGGGGCAACGGCGAAACTCGCCCTCCAACCCTTGATCAATCTAGCCCGGCTGCGGCTGCGCACAGGTGACGGTCTCGGCGCCTACCGCCTCCTCGCCACGCTCTACAGCGCCGTCGCAGCGAAGACCGAGGCCACCGTTGATGGCCGAACCCTCACCTTCAATGACTTCGTCACCCCAGCTGACCATCTCCAGGTCGTTAGCTGGCTGTGGACCGTCCTACTCGCCGACGGAACCCGTGCTCTGGCCCGCACCGGCCGCTGGACCGAAGCCCTCGACCACCTTCACCGTCACAAAGGCGTCGGGCAGCGCCTCCTCGACGGCCGCCAGACCGCGATCCTCGCCCACCACGCGCGTCAAGACCATCAAGCCGCCGAGCAGATCCTCGCCTCCACAGCGATCACCCAGCCCTGGGAACAGGCCGTCGCCACCTGCCTCCGCCTCCTCCACGACCACCTCACAGGTCGCGAGGCCGCTGGCGACGGCTGGAGCGTGGTCAGCAAACTCTCGATGTCCGGCCCGCCTGGGCACAGCACCTTCCACACGCAGCTCGGCCTGTGTCTCCTCGACCTCGCGGGCGCATCCCAGCACCTGCGCCCCACACTCGGCACGATCATCAGCAGCGCCCTGCGCAGCGGCGACGCGTACGCCGCCCGCGACCTCCTCAACCACCAAGCCGCCCGCAGCCACCTACGCGACGACCAACTGGCCCTCTTCACCGAAACACAACGGCACTCCGGGCTTGGCAGCGGCCACCTCCCCGATGCGCTCCACAAACAGCTTGTCGACGCCCTCGCCCTCGCCGTCAGCGCCCTCACCAAACCATGACTCTCAAGCGTGCGCGGCCCGAAGCGGGTGCCGATAAGCCATCCGCGGGCGTAGAGAGATCGACCCATCATCGACTGACATCGACTCGCTGCCAGGGCTGTATGGGCTCCGTCGCTGCCTGGTCGACGCACAGCGGTCGCTGTGTTTCCTCGCCCAGCGATCAATAGTTCGTTCGGGCCGGTCTAGACCATCCGTCTTGGCCGCAACGCTCTGGTCAGAATTAGTCAAATCACGCTGTGCAGGCGCTCCGACTTTAGAGTTGGATCGAGCCGAAGCGCATCCGGCAAGGCAGGCTGGGCGGTACGGCCCGCAGTAGGGCTGTGACGTATCGGCGCCAAGTGTTGCGGGGCGAACGCTGTGGCTATTCGCCGCACACCCAGCGGTCGTCGTCGCCAGGTCGGCCGCA
>NZ_CDXDOS010000345.1:0-2916 GCF_978021245.1 Frankia sp. CoBUL1 | reverse complement strand
CGCCCAGCCCATCGGATCCGCCCAGCCCCGCCAATCCGCCCAGCCCGTCCAATCCACCACCCGGCAGTCCGTCGAGGACCCGGCCGAGGGCCGCGATCCCGGCGGCGAGCTGCTCGGCGCTCACTGTCAGCGCCGGTCGGAACCGGATGGCCCGTTCCCCGGCGGGCAGCGCGAGGACTCCCTCGCGCACCCGCAGCCGCCGCAGCACCTCGTCCCGGACGGCGCTGCCCGGCAGGTCCACCGCGCAGAGCAGACCGCGCCCACGGGGATTACGCAGCAGCCGGGAGTGGCGGGCCGCGAGCTCCGTCAGCCCGGCAAGCATGCCCACGCCGAGCTCGCCGGCCCGGGCCATGAGCCCCTGCGCCTCGATAATCTCCAGGATGCGGGTGGCGCGGACCATGTCCACCAGGCCACCACCCCAGGTGGAGTTGATCCGCCCGGGCACGCGGAAGACGTTGTCGGCGACCTCGTCGACCCGCCGGCCGGCCATCACCCCGCCGAGCTGGACCTTCTTGCCGAACGCGACGACGTCCGGGCGCAGGCCGAGCTGCTGGTAGGCCCACGCCGAGCCGGTGGCGCCGACACCGGTCTGCACCTCGTCGAGCACGAACAGCGCGTCGTGGCGCCGGCAGAGCTCGGCCATCGCGGCCAAGAACTCGGCCCGCAGGTGGTTGTCCCCGCCCTCGCTCTGGATCGGTTCGGCCAGAAAGCAGGCGATGTCGTGGGGATGGGCGGCGAAGGCGGCCTCGGCCTGGCCGAGCGCGACACGTTCCGCGGCGATCACCGCGTCGAGGGCCGGCCCCACGCAGGGAAACATCATCGCCGGGCAGTCAATGCGCGGCCAGTCGAAGACGGGGAAACGCTCGGTCTTGACCGGATCGGTGTTCGTGACCGAGAGGGTGTAGCCGCTGCGTCCGTGGAAGGCGTTCCGCAGGTGCAGAACCCGACGGCCGAGCGCCGCGGGACGGCCGTGTGCCGCGTTGTGCCGGCTCTTCCAGTCGAAGGCGCACTTGAGCGCGTTCTCCACCGCCAGGGCCCCGCCCTCGACGAAGAACAGATGCGGCAACTGCGGATCGCCGAGGACCCGGGCGAAGGTCCGCACGAACTCGGCGTAGGCGACGGTGGCGACGTCCGGATTTGCCGGCTTGTTGACCGCCACCCGGCCCAGCCGGGCGACGAAGCCCGCGTCGTTGACGAGGTCCGGCGGGTTGATCCCGAGCGGCGCCGAGGCGAAGAAGCTGTAGAGGTCGAGGTAGCGCCGCCCATCACGGGCGTCGACGAGCACGCTGCCGCGGCTCATCGCCAGGTCGCAGACGAGGTCGAAGCCGTCGACGAGGACGTGACGACCGAGCGTGCTCAGCACTGCGTCCGCCGCTAGCCCCTCCGCCGGCATCGCGTCCGCCGGCATCGCGTCCGCCGGCATCGCGTCCGCCGACCGGGCACCGGACGCAGACACCTGGGCCGACCGCAAGGGCTGGGCTGACCGCAAGGGGACGACCATCCCACTCTCCTCCCCCGGACCACTTCCATCCGGATCCCGTCGCCATCCCACAAGCCGTCTCGGCGACGTCGATCTTCTTACGAAGATATCCCTGCAAGATTACGCTACAACCTCTAATTTTTTCGTTCCGTACCAAGCATGGGACAAATCTTCGCGCGAAGGTCGTCAGAGCGTAGCGGCGGCACATCGACCACGCCGCACACATAAGGTGGCTGACCCTTAACACAGAGCGAAGGCAATGCCGTCAGATGAGTGCAGGGGACCGCACGGGAGACAATCGGCTCATCTCCACCCCGCACCGTCGCGAGGTGCGCCGGAACCGCCGGGCCACCCCGACACCCGGGCCACCCCGACACCCGACGACGGAGAGAAGGCAAGCGGCGTGCTGACGCCCCTGACCACGGACGATCCCCGACGCATCGGCCCCTACCGGCTGGCGAACCGCATCGGCGCGGGTGGGATGGGCGTCGTCTACCTCGGTTTCGACACCGACGGCAGGCCTGCGGCCGTGAAGGTGCCGTCGGCCGGACTCGCCGACGATCCCGAGTTCCGGTCCCGTTTCCGGCACGAGGTCGACGCGGCCCGCCGGGTCAGGGGCAGCGCCGTCGCAGCCGTGCTCGACGCCGACCTGACCGGGCAACGGCCGTGGATGGCCACGGAGTACGTCGAGGGCAGGAACCTGGCGGACGCGGTCGCCACCCGCGGCCGGCTCAACGATCGACTGGTCCAGGGACTCGCCGTCGGTCTGGCCGACACCCTGGTCGCGATCCATGCCGCCGGGGTGGTGCACCGCGACCTCAAACCGGCGAACATCCTGCTCACCTGGGACGGCCCGAAGGTCATCGACTTCGGCATCGCCCGCGCCGGGGACAACACGAGCCACACCCGGACGGGAATGCTGATCGGCACCCTGGTCTGGATGGCGCCCGAGCAGCTGCGCGGCGAGCGGGCCGGACCCGCGGCCGACATCTTCGCCTGGGGGGCCTGCGTCACCTTCGCCGCCGCCGGCCGGCCCCCCTTCCGGGGCGAACGGGCGGAGGCGATCGGCCTGCAGATCCTCACCGCGGAGCCCAACCTCGACGGGTTGCCCGCGTCCCTGGTCGGCGTCGTGCGGGCGGCCCTGGACAAGGAGCCGGCGCGCCGCCCCGCCGCCACCGAGCTGCTCGCCCGACTGGTCGGCCACGACGTCCGCTCTCCCGCCGAATCGGACCGGGCCAGCGAGACGGCGCTGGCCCGCTGGTGGTCGTTGCCGCCGACCCCGCCGGACGGCGAGGGTCCCCACGGGGGGTACCGCGACGCCGGCTACGGTCCCGATCCCGCCCACCACCGCGCATCCGCCCACCACCGCGCATCCGCCCCGCCGACCGTGAGCCACGGCGCTGACGGCTGGGAGGACGACGGGTGGCGCGTCGGGT
>NZ_CDXDOS010000344.1:0-2943 GCF_978021245.1 Frankia sp. CoBUL1 | reverse complement strand
GACCTGGTTTTCGCGCAACTCGGCGTCGCGCTCGGCATTGGCCTCGTTGCGGCGGGTGAAGAAGGCGTCCTGCGCCGCGCGGAAGCGGTTCCACAACGCGTCGTCGATATCCTTTGCCGCGCGACCGGCGGCCTTCCAGTCGGCGAGCAGCGCCCGGTAGCGGGCGGCCGTGCCGGCCCAGTCGGTGGAGTCGGACAGCGCCTCCGCCTCGGCGATGATCGCCTCCTTCCGTTCCCTCGAACGGGCCCGCTGCGTGTCGAGAGCGGCGAAGTGCGCGGTCCGGCGGCGGGTGAACTCGTCCCGGGCCGTGGCGATGCGCCGCCACAGCGCCGAGTCGGTGCGCTTGTCCAACGAGCCGGCGGCGCGGAACTCCTCGGCGAGCGCGCGGAACCGCTCCCCGGCGGTCTTCCACTCCGAGCTGCGGCCGAGCCGTTCGGCCTCGGCGACCAGCTGCTCCTTGGCCGCGGCGATCCGGCCGGCCCGCTCGGCGGCGAGCGCGGAGCGATGTTCCTCAGTGGCGGCGACCACGGCCTCCAGCCGCGTGCGCAGCGCATCCAGATCACCGACGACCGCGGCCTCGTCGAGGGAATCGAGTAGCCGCCGTGCGCTGCCGACGATCCCGGTCGGATCGACCCCGCTGACCGTCAGCCGCCGCTCGAGCAGCTCGACCTCGGCGGACAGATCGTCGAAGCGGCGCTCGAAGTGGGCCAGGGAGACTGCCGGCACGCCATGATCCGACGGCACGTTCGCCGCTGGCCGTGCGAACGAAGACCGTGCCGTCATCGGCGACACGCCCCCAGGCGGAGGCGTGGTCGGGCTCGCTGCGGTCGCTCATGGTGTTCCCGAAGATCGACTGGCGTTTCCTGTCATTCTTGCAGGCGTTGGCCGTTGAGGGGACAGCCGCCACGGATCGGTCACCACGATTCGCCGTTGGCGGTGTCGCGTGGGCCGTTGGCGGTGTCGCGTGGGATGTGGACGGACCGGGCGACACGTGCAGGCACCGGCTGCTCCTCCGCGGGAGCCACCCCCGTACCGGCATCCCGGCACAGGTGGGGCCAGGATGCATAACTGTGACGCGTGAGGCGGGTGACAGCCGGGCGGGCTGGCGAGCCGGGGTGTTGTTGCTGCCGGCGTTCGTGGGACTCGGTGTTTTCGTCATCGGGCCCGCATTGGTGTCGGCCTTCATCGCGGGCACGGACAAGACCCTGACGGGACCGCGTTTCGACTGGGTCGGCACGGCGAACCTGCGTACCGCTCTCTCCGACGCGGACCTGGCCGGCGCCGTGCGCAACACGCTGCTGTACTGCGCCCTCACGGTGGTACCCGCGATCGTGATCGGGCTGGCGCTCGCGCTGGCCGCCGAACGGGTGACCCATGGCCGGGCGCTGGTGCGATGTGCGCTGTTTCTTCCGGTCAGTGCGAATATTGTGGCCATGGCGGTCGTGTTCGCCTACATGTTCGACAGCAGCCCCGACGGTCTCGCGAACACCATCGTCGGGCTGTTCGGGGTGGCTCCGGTCGACTGGCTCGGCGACACCTCGACCGCGTTGCCGGTGGTGGCCCTCGTCGGTGGTTGGCGGCTGACGAGCTTCGTCTTCGTCGTCTATCTCGCCGGGCTGACGGCGATCCCGAGATCGGTGTACGAGGCGGCGGACGTGGACGGCATCCACGGATTCGCCCGGCTGCGTCACATCACCCTGCCGCTGCTCGCCCCGACGACGATCTTCCTGGGGATGTTCGTCACCATTCTGACCCTGCAGACCTTCGAAACGGTCGCGGTGCTCACGAAAGGTGGCCCCCTGGACTCCAGCACGACGATCATTTACTATATTTACGAGGTCGGATTCACTGGATCGTTCCGCATCGGATATGCCTCGATGATCGCCCTGATGCTGTTTGTCGTGATCGTGGCACTGGGTGCCGCTGGCGGGCTGCTCGGGCGCCGCATCCGACGCACTCGGGAGGCCGCCGCGTGAGCGTCGACACCTCCAGTCCGGCGTCCGGGCCGGCGCCCCGTGGCCACGCCGTGCGGCGAGCCTCGCGTCGGCGGGCCCCGCAACCGGGATCGGCGCCGGCGCCGATCCCGGCATCGCGGCGCGGTCGCCGCCGGTCACCGACCGGACCGACGATCGGGCGTCTCGTCCTGCTCACGATCGGCATCGTCGCGGTCGTCCTGCCCTTCGTCTGGATGGTGCGGACCGCCGTTGGGCCGCGGCAGACCGCGCTGGCGCTGACGTCGAACCCGATCCCGTCCAGCATCGACCTGAGCTCGTTCGACCGCGCCTGGTACGCCGGTGATCTCGGACCTGCCCTGCTCACGGGGGTGGCGGTGAGCCTGGCGATCCTCGCGTTGCAGCTCGCGACGGCGATCCCGGCCGCCTACGCCTTCTCCTGTCTGCGCTTTCGCGGGCGTACGGCAGCCTTCGCGGTGGTGCTCGCCACCCTGCTGGTGCCGACCCAGATCACCGCCGTGCCGAACTACGTCACCATTTCCGCGCTCGGACTCGCTGACACCCGGGTCGGCCTGGTCCTGCCGTTCATGACACACGCGGCGATGATCTTCATGCTCCGGCAGTACATGAGCACCATCCCGGGGTCGGTCCTGGAAGCCGCGCGGATGGACTGGCTCGGTACCTGGCGGACGCTGTGGACGATCATCGTGCCGCTCGCCGCGCCCGCGATCGCCTCCGTATCGGTGTTCAGCTTCCTGTTGTCGTACAACGAGTACCTGTGGCCGCTGCTGGTCGCGCGGTCGCCGGACATCGCCACCCCGCCGCTGGCGCTCGCGCGCCTGATGACCGACTCCTCCTCCGTCATTCCGGACTTCACCGAGCTCGCCGCGGCCGCGCTGATCATCAGCCTGCCGTCGCTCGTCGTCTTCGTCGTCGCCCAACGCCGTCTCGCCGCCGGAATTACCGGTACGGGTGCCGGTGCCTGAGCTTG
>NZ_CDXDOS010000343.1:0-2957 GCF_978021245.1 Frankia sp. CoBUL1 | reverse complement strand
AAGCGGGAACCGAGCGCGGCTTCGGCCAATCAGACTCGGGGCGCCTCGCCGAGAGGCAAGGCGGCATGAGAGCACCATTGGACGCTCACATGCAACGGATGTCGAAGAAGTCGACCAGTTCATCGCCGACTACCTCGACAAGGACATCAGGACCTACCTGGTCGAACGCGGCGCAGGGCGCCGCTGGAACTACTCCCGGGCCGAAGCGAGGTCGGCCGTGGTGACGGCCCTGCTCGACCCTGTCCTGGGTGCTGTCCTCGGCGAGGACACCGACCCCTACATCGTTCTCGACGATGTCCGGGCCGGGCTGCGCCGCCAGGTCCGGGAGTTCCAGCCCATCTGGATCCACAAGCGCCGCGGCCTCAAGGGTGTCCTCCTGGACGCCGACTACAGCTTCAGGGACGAGGAAGAGACCCCTGACCTGCTGCCGAGCGAGTACGAGGACCCGAGGATCCAGCACGCCCGCGCGAGGTTCAGCACCGACGAGTGGACGGTCCTGCGCGCCTACCACCTCGACGGCGCGGAGGCCTGGAGCGACGCCTCCCTCAATGCCGGGCACCCGCCCGCCTTCGGGGAGCGCGTACGCCGCAAGATCCCCCGGGTCGGCGCGGAAGTCGAACGGCGTCGCGGGAGGTCAGCCGCGCGCAGGTTGTACCACCAGTGCCGGCCGACACCGGTGTTCGGCGCTCCTCGCAGCGCACCGGCGGTATAGCCCTTGCTGGGGTTGACGACTCCGACGGGGACAAGGTCGCGGGCCTGCGCCCCAGGAAAGGCGAGATCGCTGTCGTTGCTGATCACGACGGCGGCGGTGATCCGCTTGTGCAGCAGGTCGAGCAGGAGGTGGGAGGCGACATTGACGTCGGATCCCTTCTCCTCCCGCTGAGCGACCGAGACCAGGAAGGACGTTCCTCCTGACCGCCGGCGTCGAACCTCGGACCGTGATGGAGTTCTTCGGGCACACAACATCATGGATGACGATGGAGCGCTACGGCCACGCGCTCCCCGAACATCTGCACGCCGCCGCCGAGGCCATGGACGCCTTCCTCCGCGGGACGGCTGTGGATAACCCGGGCGGAGAGCACCGCCAAAGCCGTTCGGCTACACGGTTGGTTACATAACGAACAACCCAGCCCCCGCCAGGTCGGGCGAAGCCCGACACTCGGGGGTCCGGGGGTCGCCCCCGGGCAGGCATAACGGCCGATGGCGCAGCCGATCAAAGATCGGCAAGCAGCCGAAGCCTGCGCGTGGAGACGAGGGGACTCGAACCCCTAACCCCTGCCTTGCAAAGGCAGTGCTCTGCCAATTGAGCTACGCCCCCGAGGGACGCGCTCCGGCCGGGACGGAACCACCCGACGATGACCACCTCGGCGAAGCGCTTCACAAGCGTACGGCATGACGGTCTCCTCGGACGTTGGTCCGGCACGGGAACCACCCGGGAACCATGGGGGACACCGATGCTCGGGTTGATCCGGTCTTCCGGCGATCACAGTGCCCGCCTACGACCATCGTGCCCCGCGGGAGCCCTGTGGATAACCGGGCCGCGGCTCCCCCAATCGCCACCCTGTGGATAACCGGCCCGCCGACGCCGACGCCGACGCCGCCGTCGGCGATGGCTACGGCTACGGCCGTGCCGGCACCGGCCGCGAGGCCCGTCGGTCAGGACCGGCGCAGGGTCGGATCGATGAAGGCCAGCCGCTCCCGCACCTTGACCGCGAGATCCCGGAAGTCGGAGTAGCAGCGCCGCACCGCGCTCTGCGTACCGCCGAGCGCGCCGTCTCCGGCCCGCAGCCGAACATCGGCTTACGGGCGTCGTGCGCCAGCGGGATCAGGTTCGCGTAGTGCCCCAGGGTGGCGATCTCGAAGGAACGGTCATGCGGTCCGGGGTTCCCGCTGGTGAGCACCGAGGTCGCGAACACCTCGGGAATCCGGTCGAGCCACCGGTCGTGCGCCTTCGCCGGCCGGTCGGTCCGCGTCGGCGGCTGCATCACGATGTACCCGATCGGCATCATCAGCCCGCGCGGAGCCGAGATACGCTCGGGAATCTTCGGCAGCACCATGCCCTGCCAGGTGGAACGCCACTCCCGCAGTGTGGGGCCGAGGTTGCGCAGCCCTCGCAGCGAGAACAGGTCCGCCGTCAGTGGCATGAGCACGGTGTCGGCGGACAGCAGCGCGGCCCGGTTGATGGCCCCCAGATTGGGCCCCACGTCGATGAGCACGATCTCGGCGCCGACCGAGCGGGCACCATGGTCGATGACCCGGTGCAAAGCCGTCGTCGTACGCAGCGCCGCGATGTCCTTGCCGAGGAAGCTGTTCGGCCAGGCGGCCGACAGCCGGTCCTCGAAGACGCTCAGCTCGACGTCGCCGGGCAGCAGCCACAGACCGTCCTCGATCGTCACCGGATCGAAGAGCGTGACGTCCCCGACCCCCTCCATGATTGGCCCGATCGCCGTCGCCATCGTCCCCGTACCGGGGACGATCCGAACCGGGCGCACGTCGAGGTCGATGATGGACTTCGGCGCGGACGACGCGGTGACCGCCGGTTCCTCCCACAGCTGGGTCAGCTCGTCCTCGTCGAGGAACTGGGCGGTCAGGTTCGCCTGCGGATCGAGATCGACCGCGAGCACCCGGTGACCCATGCGCTGCAGCATGTGCGCCAGGTGGTAGGCGAGGGTCGTCTTACCGACGCCGCCCTTGTTGTTGAACAAGGCCATCGTGATCATGAAAAGCCCCGGCCGCGATCCCCGCGTCGCCCGCGCGCCGCCTCACCCCAGTTGTCCCTGTTGTCCAACACGGCAGACATTGTCGCGCTAGCCCTGTCTTCCGCACGCACGTGCGGAAGACAGGGCTAGCGCGACAATGTCTGCCGTGTTGGACAACAGGGACAACTGGGGTGAGGCGGCGCGCGGGCGACGCGGGGATCGCGGCCGGGGCTTTTCATGATCACGATGGCCTTGTTC
>NZ_CDXDOS010000342.1:0-2971 GCF_978021245.1 Frankia sp. CoBUL1 | reverse complement strand
GCCCAGGAGCACCCCCGCACCGGCCACGACCCGGGGATCCGGCCCGACCAGGTCGACGCCATCGGGAAGCAGCGTCCGCAGCACCTCGATGCCGTCCGGTCGGATGCCATCCCTGGCCGCCCGCACCTGCGCCCACCCGGAGCGCGCGGCGGCATGTTCAGCTCCCGGCGCAGGTCCGTCGGACCCGGTTCGGGTGTCCGGATCGTCGGGCGGGACGGGGAGGGTGGTCCCGTCGTCGGCTCGTGACGGGCCGCGGTCCGATCCGTCTGCCTGGTCGCCTCTGTCTGCCCGGTCGCCCGATCTGCCCGGAGTGGTTTGGCCGCCCGGGCCGGTCCGGGTACCTGGACCGGCCCGGCTCTCCCGATCGGGTAGACCCGCCAGGCCGGTCAGGGCCCGCCGCAGCCACACCTGGACGGCACCGGGCGCCGGCGCCGCGTCAACCAGCCCTGCGGCGTATGCCGAGTCCGCGGTGTAGCTGCCCGGGGGCGGGGCGGCACCGGTGGCCGCCGCGACCACCCGAGGCCCGGCGAAGCCGACCGTCGCCCCGCGTACCGCGCACCGAAGGTCCGCGCGGGAGCCGATCGTCACCCAGACGCCACCGGTGGTGGGCTGGTCCGCGACGGCGATGTGACCGACCCCCGCCGCGTCCAGTGCGGCGAGCGCCAGTGCGGCCCGGGGCAGCCCGACGAGTCCGGCGACCCCTTCCTGCAGGCGGGTGCCGCCGCTGCGCAGGAACGACACCAGGGGACGGCGGCTGGCCGCGGCCGCGGTGGCGGCCTCGGTGAACCCACGTGCGTCCCGCTCGCCAAAGCTTCCCCCGTAAACCGTGAAATCCCAGACCGCGACCACGGCAGGGATGCCGGCCACCGCGCCTTCGCCCCAGCGCAGGGCCGGTCGAGCGTCGTAGTCGGGCCAGCCCAGTCGGTTGACGGCCGCAGCCGTGGCGGGCCGCAGGGTGATGCCTGCGAGCAGGGCGGCGCGCCAGCCGGCGGTCGTCTTCTGGCCCGGCCGGGTGTCGTTGTCCACGTCCGCATCTTCGCGCCCGGGGCCGACCGGATGTCCGTCGTCGCGGCCGCGGTGTCGTGGAACACGGACGGGCGCTCCCCGCCGGCGGGTGCTCGCAGGCCCGCACGCCTGGGACGCTCCGTGCCCTCGGCCCGATGGCGGCCGGGACATAGTCTTTCATCCACAGCCCCCGGGCGGGTGGGAACCCGGATCGAACCCGCTACACCGGTGCGGCGAGGGGAGCAGCGAGGGAAGCGATGCTCACACCGCTGATGGAGGAGGATCCTCGCCAGATCGGCCCGTACCGCCTGCAGAACCGGATCGGTGCCGGCGGGATGGGGACCGTGTATCTCGGTTTCGCCCCGGATCGGCGTCCCGTCGCCGTGAAGGTCGCCGCCGAGGATCTCGCCGAGGACGAGGAGTTCCGCAGCCGCTTCGAACGTGAGGTGCGGGCGGCGCTGCGCGTGCGAGGCACGGCGGTGGCCGCCGTGCTCGACGCCGACACCGAGGCCGCGGCGCCGTGGATGGTCACCGAGTACGTCGAGGGGACCAGCCTGGCCGAGGCCGTCCGGGCCCGCGGTCGGCTGGAGGACCACCTCGTCCGGGGTCTTGCCGTCGGCCTTGCCGACGCGCTGGTCGCCATCCACGCCGCCGGCGTCGTCCATCGTGATCTCAAACCGTCCAACATCCTGCTGGCCTGGGACGGACCCAAGGTGATCGACTTCGGGATCGCGCACCTGACCGACAGCGCCACGCTGACCCGCACCGGTCATGTGATCGGCACGTTGGCCTGGATGTCACCGGAACAGATGCGCGGCGAGCCGTCGGACGCCTCAGCGGACGTCTTTGCCTGGGCGAGCTGCGTGACGTACGCGGCGACGGGGCGACATCCCTTCCATGCCGAGACGCCGGACCTGCTTGCCGTCCGGGTGCAGCGGGACTCTCCCGATCTCTACACGCTCCCTGGGTACCTGCTCAACCAGGTCGCGAGGGCGCTGTCCAAGGCCCCGCGGGAGCGGCCGGACGCCGCCTCGCTGCTGGCCGCGCTGGTAGGCCGGGAGGTGCGTGGGGTCACCGAGGCCGATGCCGCCGCCGGTGACGTCCTGGAGCGGACCTGGACCGGATCGTCTCCGGTGTTCGGCGTGTGCCCGCCCCGTTCCCTGCGCCGGTCTCCTCTCCGTCGCCGAATCGTTCCGGTCCGCGTGTCCCCGGCGCGGGGCGAGTTCCGGCCCGGCCCGCGCCGGGGGCGGCCGGCTCGGCCGGCGGCTGGGCGCCGGATGTGCAGGGACCAGGCCCGGCACCCGGCCTGTGGCCGGTCGGACCGCCGCCACCCGCATCGGCCTTTCGGCCCGCCGTGCCATTACCCCCCGCGGCTCCGCTGCGACCGGTCGCCCCGCCAGCGGTCGCCCCGCCACCATCGTCGGGAGCGGTTTTCCCGGGGGGCGGGCGGATCAGGCGCCCGTGGGGCGTCGGGGCACGACCGCCGCGGACGTGGCGTCCGATCCGGGACGGTCAGAGGTGACCTATCGCCCCAGCGACCCGACTCCGCCGGCGCGTCCTCCCGATCCGTCGGCCTTCCCGCCAGCGGGTCGACCGGCTGCGCCGCGGGTCGGGCGGTGGACCGGCGCCAGGCGGGCCGAGGCGTCGCGGCGCCGGCACTGGAACAGCGGCGCGATGCTGTCGGTTCTCCTGGCGGTACTCTGGATCTTCGGGATTGGGAGTGCCGCGGCTGTCGTGGTCGGCCTGGTCGCGCGGGTTCGGATCCGCCGCAGGGATGAGCGTGGCGCCACAGTGGCGGCCCTCGGCATCGGCCTGGGTTGGCTCGGGATCGGACTAACGATGATCTTGATCGTCGTTATCCTGAAATTCGTCTAACTGGTCCGGAGGGGCCGGCCACGATCGGTGTTTCTTCCATGTGATTTCCGGCATAATTAGGGTCTCAACTTTCGTGACGTCAGACACGGGA
>NZ_CDXDOS010000341.1:0-2985 GCF_978021245.1 Frankia sp. CoBUL1 | reverse complement strand
TGGGTGAGCCCCCCTGGACGGCGGACTGCGCGCGTCGGGTTTCCTCTTCCCGTTGCCCGATCATTTCTTCCTTCGCCCGGTCCCTCCCCCCTTTCGTTCCTCCTTTCCTCCTTTCCTCTCTTGAGCGGAGCTGGTATCCCGCCGGGCAGGAAGATCGTTCAGGAGGTCAACGCCGGCCATGGGCCACCTATGGGCTTCAGGGATGTGTCGAGCACCCACCGCACCATCGTCGTCCGACGGCTGGTCACCCGCCCGGTCGGCCGCATCCTGCCCGCGGAAACGCCCAGCGGTGCCATTACCGCAAGTAAGTGCTTATTGCGCCATCAGCGAACTACCATCGAGTCTCCGTCGCTCTGGTGCAAGCCTGTCGCCTGTCGGGACCTGAGGTCAGACATAAACGGAGCATCAATGGCATCCGCCACCAGCGTCCACAAGGGTTGGAAGATCTTCTTCACCAGAGAGGAGACCGAGATGGTCGCTAACGGCGTCGACATAGCTGCGATAGTTTCGGCCGTCATACCCGAGCCGGCCACCGCCACGGTGGCGTCAGTGGCCCCGCGAATCCTCGCTTTTTATGCGAATCGCGCTCTCAAAATCAACAAGAGGCTCGGACTCGAGGTCAATATGCCCAGCCCCAATTTCCCCGTCCGCACCGAAACCATCGGGCCCCCGGTGTGGCCTTTCCGAATCTAGGCATGATCAAAAATGGCGGTCGGAACGTCGTCAACACCGTTGATTATCTTGTCTGCACTCCCAGGAGGCGCCGAGATACCTGACCGCCGCTGACGATGAACCGACCATCGCCGGCGATGGGACCGGCGGTAGTCGGGACGCGGGTGGAATGCCACAACCACCCGCGTCCCGACCGGCCGGCCCAGCCCGTCCGGGATCAGGCCGGAGAGCATGGATCGCCCTGGTCCGTCAACTCGCCGCTACTGCTGCACCTGTTGCCGGAACCAGCGGGCGACCGCGGCCGTACCGGCCTTGTTGGAGTCGAGATGACCGACGTTGGGTCCCAGGTTGATGATCGGGACGTCGGCGCCACGTGCCAGGAACGCGGCCTGGCAATGCTCGCTGTTGGCCCGCGGAACCTGATGGTCGGCGCCGCCGACGAAGAGCCGGACCGGCGCCCTCGGGTTCCAGTTCGAACAGGTATGGTCCGCCGCCCACAGCCCCACGGCCAGCCCGTCCCAGGGGTTGCGGAGCAGGTCGAAGCCGTGCGGGGTGAGCAGCTTGCCGGTGGTCGCCGGCAGGCCGGCGAGGATCTGCTCCCCGGTGTGCTTGCCGTCGAAGAGCGTCGCGACCTTCGGATCCTGGAACACCTCCGCGGGCGAGCGGTACAGGTGGTACAGGCGGTTCCAGGAGACGAGGAAGAAGGCGGTGTAGCCGACGCCGAAGGGCCATGCGACCTGCCCGTTCAGCCACGCCGGCAGCTCCACGGAGCGAAGGTCATAGGCTCCGCTGACGGGCGCCAGGGCACCAAGCCGGAACGACGGGTCGGCGCCGGCCCACAGTGCCTTCCCCAGTCCCGTGGCCGCCGAAGCGCCCTGGGAGAACCCGGTGACCAGCACATCCCGTTTGAACTTCCGGCCTTCACGCGCGGCGACGGTGCGCGCCGCACGGAGCAGGTCCAGCGACGCGCTGGTTTCCGAGGGGACATCCAGCCACGGATGGTCACCCGGCCCGACGCCGTAGCCCAGGTAGTCGGGGGCGACCGCAGCGAACCCGGCGGCGGCGTAGGTGAGGGCCGGGGCCTGCCCCCAGGAGTTGGCCTCCAGATCGGTCGCGGTCGACGGGGCGTCCGCGCGGTTGATCTCGGTGCCGTGGGCGTAGGAGACGACCTGCAGCCAGCGGTCCTCGGTGCGCGGCAGCGCCACCAGGCCGCTGGCGGTCGTCCGACGTCCACGGGGGTCGATCGTGTAGTACACGACCCGGTAGGTCCGCACCCCCGACCGGATCACCTCCGGATCGGCGTCGAACCCGGTACCGGCCAGAACCGCCCGCACATACTCCGCCGACAGGACCCGTAGCCGTTTGATGGAGACCACATCCCCGCGGTAGGAGGATGTGTGGTGCCAAGCCGTGGTCGGCCCGGTGGCCGCGGCGGGGTCGATGAGGGCGGTGGTCGTCGCGGTGGCCGTCGTCGCGGTCGTCGCGGCGAGGACGAGCCCGATGACGGTCCGGCGCCGCCGGGAACGCCGTCCCCTCCTCACGATGTCCTGCCGCCCGTGACGTACCAGCCGCACGTGACGTCTCCGCGGCGCGTGGCCTCCTTCCTGGACATGACCCGCTTCCTGCTCGTGACCCATTCCCCGCATGTGACCCATTCCCCGCATGTGACCCATTTCCCGCATGTGACCTCCTTCCCGCACGTGACCAATTTCCCGCACGTGACCAATTTCCCGCACGTGACGCCCCAGTGGCACATGACTTCTTTCCTGCACGTGGCCTCTTTCCTGCATGTGACTTCCTTCCCGCGTGTGCACTGCGATGCCGGTGACGCTAGAAGTGGGCCTGTCGCCACGCCGGTGATCCTAAAAGTGGGCCTGTCCAGGATGAATGCGGTCAGCAGGTCGACCCGGGCGGGGAAAACCACCGCACACGGGCTTCGAACGGCCTACCGGCTTCCGCCAGTGATGACGGCAACCGTGCCGGGGAGATCGAACAGCCGCTCAGGTGTCTTCATCGCGCCCTCTGCCCGCCCGTCGGGTGACCGCCACCTGCTGGCTGCCATCACGCCCTGCCCGGAGGGCCAATGTAGGTGACCTGGTCAGATATCCATCGCTTGATGGGCAGCACCGTCGGCACCGGGAGCACGCTCCCGACACCGACAGTCGTAGTATGATCACACCAAAAGACAGAACATCTATCGATCCACCCCACCCGCCGAGGGTTTCCCCCAGGGCTGCGCGAAGGTCGCGTGGTGTGACGGCCTGTTGCGTTAAGTGGCTATGAATTGGAGTGTCCGGCGGCGGTCTCCGGCGC
>NZ_CDXDOS010000340.1:0-3018 GCF_978021245.1 Frankia sp. CoBUL1 | reverse complement strand
AACCTATCTAGGAAACTCCCGCTAGGTGACTCTGGCTCACGAGGGCCTGGGCACTCAGGGCTTGGTCACCGGCGGCGGTGGCAAGGCCGAATGCCTGCACGAAGTGCTGCCCCGCGAGGTCGCCCCGCTCGTCGTCGTAGCCCGGCCAGCCGGCCATGTCCGTCAGCGACGAGGCCGCCGAAAATACCGCCGACGGCGGGTGCTGGTGGCCCACCAGCTGCGGAGCAACCTCGGTCTGGATGAACCGCACCACCACCGGGTACAGCCGTCCGCCCCCGAGCTGGCGGTCAGCGGCCCGGAAGGCCAGGGCGGCGGCACGGATCGTCTCCAAGGTCCCGCCCGCGACGGAGGCGGCCACAAGGGGCATGCCTGTATCACTGAGCCATGCGGGTGATGCTGGAGCCGGCGGGGGTGTCCGCGGTTGGCCGGGAAGGTCGAACCAAAGCAGGGCAGGCGGTAGCCGAAGTGTTCTGGCCCAGTGCGTCAGGCGGTCCAGGTCCCGGATGGGCGGGCCGCTCTCGATCCGGCTCACCTGGGCCTGAGTCAAACCCAGCCACCTACCAAGCCGTTCCTGGCTGATGGGCCGGCGGTGGTGGGGGCTTTGGCGGTAGGCTGCCGAGACTAGGCCGATGTGCTGGGCCGCGAAGGCGTCGCGGAGTTGATCGGTCTGCCAGAAGTGGGCCGGAAGCTCCGGCGGGCTTTCGGCCTCTCGGCGGACCCGCCCCAGGCATCCGGTGCAGCGGGGGCCGGCGTTGTCGGCGGCCAGCCGGGTGCCGCACTCGCAGTAACGCGCGGCCAGCTCCGGCATGTGATCGCTCCCACGGGATGCCACCTGGGTATCAACGTGATCGAGAGTGTAGCGGCCAAAAGTCCGCCGGACGGGAGCCAGCGGGCACCACCCGCCGTTCATTCGTTGTGGGATCATGGCCGGGTGACCGCACTGGCCCTAATCCTCTGGGACGTCGACCACACCCTCCTTGAGATCAAGGGCGTG
Source organism: Frankia sp. CoBUL1 (assembly GCF_978021245.1). Taxonomy (NCBI): domain Bacteria; kingdom Bacillati; phylum Actinomycetota; class Actinomycetes; order Frankiales; family Frankiaceae; genus Frankia; species Frankia sp. CoBUL1. The sequence continues at coordinate 2,024 of NZ_CDXDOS010000340.1, read as the reverse complement.
AGCCGGGAGATTTACGCCCGCGCCTTCCAGCTCGTGACCGGCCGCCCCATGGGAGAACTGGCTGACATGATCGGCCGCACCGAACGGGCGATCATCATCGAGACCTTGCGGCTTGGCGGGATCACCAAGCCGGAGCCACTGCTACCGGCCTTCTACGAAGCCTTGGGCGCGGCGGCCCGGCAGCTCCAGGGCCGGATGCGCGTCGCCGGCCGCAGTCTGCCCGGTGCCAGGGAGGCGATTGCGGCACTGGTAGCCGAGGGCGTTGTGCAGTCCGTCGTGACCGGCAACCTGCATTCCATCGCCGAAGTCAAGCTGGCCGCCTTCGGCCTCACGGATCACCTGGACCTGGCGGTGGGCGGGTACGGGGACGACGACAGCGACCGGGCCGTGTTGGTCCGGCTCGCGGTCAAGCGGGCCGAAGCCGCCCACCAGGTGAGCTTCCCCCGGCCCAGGGTGGTCGTGATTGGGGACACCCCGCACGACGTAAAAGGCGCCCACGACGCTGGCGTGCGGGCGGTGGGCGTTGCCACCGGCAGCAGCACCGTGGGAGACCTTGAGGCTGCCGGGGCCGACGCCGTTTTGCCGGATCTCACCCGGCCCCGTGCCCTCCAAGCGGCCGTCTTCGGCCTCGTGGGCTAACTGGCGGGGCCAGCGGTCGCCAGGCGAAACCGCTCGCCGAAGTCCCGCGCCGCAGGCACGGTGCCGAAGGGCTCAAGCCCATCCGCAAATTCCTTCAGGCGCAGGGCTACGCGCGTCGAGCCGATGGCTTCGCTCAAGGAGAGGGCGTCGGCCGCCGTCTGGCAGGCCTGCTCAACGTCACCGCCCTTCAGATGGCATTTCGCGAGCCGCGACAGGTAATGCACCCGCTCCCGGATGCGGTGGGGCGTGCGCTGGGTGAGCAGGCCAAATCGCCCGGGTCAGCGCCGACGCAGCCTCGTCGGTCACGCCCAGTTCGAGCAGGCAGGCGCCTTCCTGGGCGGCCACTTCCACCTCGTCGACGTAGGACACCCACATGGGCTCATCCCGGTGGCCGGCACGCTCGAAGTCGGTGCGGGCGGCCTCCAAGGTGCGGCGGCAGCCGTCCTGGTCGCCAACCCCGGCTTGGGCGCGGGCCAGCCTCGTGCCCAGCATCGTCTTGGTCAGCGGCGTGAGCCCGGCCGTCCCGTAGGCGAGCGCCGTTTGCGCGAGCGACAGCGCCGGCCCCCGGCGGCCCCGGTAAGTCTCCTGGAGGCTCATATATCCGAGGGCGCTGGCGGCCAGACCTGGTTCGTCGCTCTCGTGGGCCACGTAGATGGTGGTGGTGAAGTAACGGCGGGCTTGGCCGTGGTGGTCGGCGTCCAGCGCCAGCCACCCCGTCATCTGGGCGAGCTGGCCGAAGGCGAGCAACCCGTCGCCGGGGTCCTGCTCAACGGTTACGGCCATCCGGGCCACGTACCGGGACAGCGGTAGGTACAGGCTGTCGCCGCCCAGTTCATCATCAAGCTGCAAAAACAACTTCAGCAGCAGTTCGGCGCTCTGGCCGGTGGTCATGCCGGTGAAGGCGGAGATGCCGATGGTGGGGCTATGGGTCTCGCCGGCGGCCAGGGGGAGGCGCCCGGCTGCCAGGCTGCCCAATAGTGCGGGCAGGTCCGGCCCCGCGGGCACGGGCGGCGCGGAAACGGGCGCGACGGGTGCGGTTCGCTGCTCGGGAAGCTGGAACCACAGCAAATGTGCCGGGATGCGCAACAGGCGCGCCCACATCATGAGCCGGTCCAAGTCCTTGATCGGCGGGCCCGATTCGATGCGGGATAGCTGTACCTGGGAGATGCCGGCCCAGCCGCCGACCAGTTCCTGAGCCAGCACCCGGCCGTGCCAGGGATTGCGCCGGTAGGCGGCGATCACCCGGCCGATGTGCCAGCTAGCCAGGGCGTCGCGAAGCTCGTCGGTCTGCCAGAAGTGATCAGGTGGTACCGGGGCCTGGAGGCGGCGCATCTCCTGCTTGCGCTGGCACGGGGCGCAGAACCCGACCCCGTTGTCACGGGCTA
>NZ_CDXDOS010000339.1:0-3026 GCF_978021245.1 Frankia sp. CoBUL1 | reverse complement strand
TGAGTCGATGTCGCGGATCGCCCGGCGGATGTACGAGAACCTCGCGATCGAACGCAAGCTCGAAAAGGCCGGGGTGGCGTTGCTGGCGTGGAACGAGCCGATCAAGGTCGGTGGGCCGCGGGCCGGGCAGATCCTGCACCGGCGGATCAACCAGTCCGTCGCCGAGCACGAGGTCTGGAACACCCTCGAAAGCAGCTGGGGTGGGCTGTGCACCCACGTCCGGGACGGCTGGAACATCGGCAAACCGCCCTACGGCTACCGGGCGCGCAACTACCGGCACCCGAACTCGGCCAAGGCCGACCGAGGGGCGACCAAGACCCGCCTCGAACCCGACGGGGCACGCGGCGAGACCGTCACCCAGATCGCCCATTGGCGCTACTACCGTGGGCTCGGCTATGGGGCGATCGCCGAGGCCCTCAACGCAGATCTGGAGCGTTACCCGCCGCCCGAGCCGGTCGGCGGGGCCTACCGGGCGCGCGGGGCGTGGTCGAAGTCGACGGTGGCCGATCTGCTGCGTAACCCGAAGTACACCGGCTACCAGGTGTTCAACCGCAGGGCGAGCCGCTCACGGCACGGGGCGGTCAACGGGCCGGAGAAGTGGGTCTGGTCCGAACAGCCCGTGCACGAACCGCTGATCCCGAAATGGATGTTCGACGAGTTCAACGCCCACCGCCAGTCCCGGCGCGGCTCCCGGCAGCACGACGACCTCAACGCCCATCCCGCGACGAAGCGGACGTATGTGTTCCGGGGCATGGTCCACTGCACCTGTGGGCGGCGGATGTTCGGCAACGTCCGTGAACCCGGCGCGCCCGTCTGGTACATCTGCTGGCCGAAAGCGAACAACCGAGGCCGCGACGACAAGCTCGCCGACCACCCCAAGACCGTCCGCATCCGCGAAGACGTCCTCGAAGCCGCGATCACCGACTTCTACACCGAACGCGTCTTCGGCCGTAGCCGGGTCGCCCTGCTGGCCGCCGAACTCGCCAGTTTCGACGACCGCGCGACCCAGGAGCGGGCGGCCGAACGGAGCAGGCTCCGCAAGAAGATCGACGACCTTGGACGGCGGCAGGACAACCTGCTCCGCCAAGCCCAAGACGGTGATCCCGATGACCCGTTCACTCAGGGACTGCGAGCCACCTACAACCAGCTCGACACCGAGCGCAAGACCGCCCTTGCGAAGATCAAAGAACTCGACACGGCCGACGACGCCGAACCCGACCGGCCAGGCCCCGACAGCCTCACCCTCCTCGACGCCCTACCGACACTCACGCTCAAGCTCGACAAGGCACCCGAGGCACTACAGCGACGCCTCTACGAGATCACCCAGCTCACCGTCCACCTCGATCACGAGAAGCAGGAGGTACAGATGATGATCAAAATTCCGGTCAGCGACCTCGACACGGTCGCCGATCTCGCGGAAGTGGCCGCCAACACCCCCGCACCGCGTACGACAACCACCCGGCACCTTCACCGCGTGGATGCAGTACGTGCCCCAGGCAGGAATCGGACCTGCGGCCTACCGCTTAGGAGGCGGTCGCTCTATCCACTGAGCTACTGGGGCCGGCGAGGGACACCGGGTCTGGCTCGTGCAACAGATCATACGGGGCCGCGGAGCAGCCGGCCCGAGGAGACACCGTGGATCCCGATCGGCAGGGGCATCCGCACACCGTCCACAGCCCGCCGGCACGCTCGATCTACCGCAACGACCGATTATTACCGAAGGCTAATGACCGCCATCGAGGACCGTGGCCGCCCGGCACTGTGTACCGGCGCAGCGCGATCAGCCGAACTGCTCGGCCATCTCGACGAGTTCCTTGCATTTCGGACAGATCGGGAAACGCGAGGGGTCCCGCACCGGTTCGAACTTGTAGCCGCACAACGCCGTAACCCGGCCACCCTCGATGGACGCGCGAACGATCTCCTCACGACGAGCGTAGTGAGAGTGATCGTCACCTTCGTCCGTCTGGGTGTTCGATGTCTCGGGCGCGATCTGAGTCGTGCTCATGGCGTCGAGTCTAGTGCCGCGGGCGCCGATGCCGGCCCTGGGTGCAAGCCCGCGCGCGGGACGGGTGCCGCACGAGGACACGCCGCCGAACCGAGGCCATACCCGCCGGACCGAGGCCATGGAACACGTCGTGGAACACCGACCCCGGTCCGGGGGAAGGGGCCGACGAGACATCGAAACCGGCCAGCCGGCATGGTCTTCGGGGGGCAGATGGCTCTTGTGAGTCCCAGGCTGAGCGTACCCTGGAGAGGACGAAGGAGACCGGTGACTGGATTGATCGACAGTACCGAGATGTACCTCCGAACCCTGTACGAGCTGAGGGAGGAGGGCATCCCCCCGCTGCGCGCGCGTCTGGTGGAGCGCCTGCATGTCAGCGCGCCGGCCGCGAGCGAGTCGACGGCTCGTCTGGCCAACGAGGGGCTGGTGTGCCTCGCCGACGACCGGACCGTGCAGTTCACGGAGAAGGGCCTGCTGCGGGCCACCGCCGTCATGCGCAAGCACCGCTTGGCCGAGCTGCTGCTCACGAAGGTCATCGGGTTGGACTGGGCGCTGGTACACAACGAGGCCTGTCGGTGGGAGCATGTAATCTCCGACGAGGTCGAGGCGCGCCTCAGCGTCCTGCTCGGCGATCCGAAGCGCTGCCCGTTCGGTAACGAGATCCCGCCTTCCCAGCAGCACCCCACCACGGCACGGCCGGCTTCCGCCCCGGTGAGCCTACTGGCGTCGGCCGACCTCGCCTCGTCCGGCGGTGGCAGGCCGGTCACGGTGAGCTGGATCTCCGAGCGGTTGCAGACGGACGAAAGCATCATGCGCCGGCTTCAGGACGCCGCGATCGTCCCCGGTGCGCAGATCACGCCGGGCTCCCGCGGCAACCTGATCCACATCGTCACTCCCAACGGCCAGACCGACGCGGAGATCAGCCGTAGCACCGCGGCTCTCGTTTACGTCGACCGCTGAGCTTGTCGTTTAACCTGTCGGTCCTTCAGATCCTGCGGCTGTTGACCTGTCCGTGGTCTTCCCG
>NZ_CDXDOS010000338.1:0-3034 GCF_978021245.1 Frankia sp. CoBUL1 | reverse complement strand
GTGCCGCTGGCGCTGGCGGGGGCGCTGGCGGGGGCGCTGCCGGGGTCTGCGCCGCTGGCGCTGGCGAGGACGGCGCCCGTGCCGCCGACCCGCCGCCGTCCCTGAGCTCGGACTCGTCCCCGCTGGTCATGCCCGTCTCCCCACGCCGAACGCACATCCTGCCCAACGATGGCGATTCTGGCGCATGCCACCGACAGAACTCGTAGGCCCCACCGGCCGGCGGGCGAAGAACCGATGAAAACCTTCACGTCAGGGATGTGACCCGCAAGCCCGGGGTGACTCGGTGCGGTAAGCGGCTTGCGATGACCGTCAGCCCGGACCGTCAGCCCCGGTGGCGGCCTGCGCAGCGAGCAGGGTGTTGCGCAGCAACATCGCGATCGTCATCGGCCCCACCCCGCCCGGCACCGGGGTCAGTTTCCCGGCCACCTCGCGCACCGCCTCGAAATCCACGTCGCCACGCAGGCCCTGCGGGGTCCGGTGCATGCCGACGTCGATGACGGTGGCGCCCGGCTTCACCGCGTCGGCGCCGATGATCGCCTGCTTTCCCGCTGCGACGACGAGCACGTCGGCGCCGCGGCAGACCGCCGCCAGGTCCCGTGTACGGGAGTGACAGATCGTTAGGGTCGCGTTACGTCCCACCAGCAGCGCTGCCACCGGACGACCGACCAGCTCCGAACGACCGACGACGACCGTGGGCGTACCGGACAACTCGACGTCGTAGGAGTCCAGCAACTCGATGATCCCGGACGGTGTGCAGGGCCGCAGACCCGGCAGACCCCGGGCGAGCAGACCGACGCTGGCGGTGGTGAGCCCGTCAACGTCCTTCCCGGGTGGGATCCGGCCGACGAGCGCGGCCCCGTCCAAGCCTTCGGGCACCGGAAGCTGCAGCAGAATACCCGACACGGCCGGATCGGCGGAAAGATCATCCAAGAGCGCCGCGACCTTCTCCTGGGAGGTGTCGGCCGGCAGGTGTTGATGCAGGTCGGCCATGCCGGCCTCGACACAGGCCCGACGCTTGCCACCGACGTACACGGCGGACGCGGGGTCGTCACCCACGAGCACGGTCGCGAGGCCGGGCTGGATGCCGGTCCGGTCGCGGAACTCAGCGACCTCCCTGGCCACCTTCTCACGCACTCTGCGGGCGACGGCCTTGCCGTCGATTGTCACTGCGCTCACTATCGGCCCTTCGCGTCACGGTCGTCAGATCATGTCCGGGTTCTATTCGGGTCTCCGATCCGGGTCATGCCCGGGTCCGATCCGGTCTCCAAGCCGGGTCATGCCCGGGTCAGCCAGGCGTCCGGCGCGGTCCCCCGACATCCGGCAGAGCCCGAGCGAGCACGCTACGCCAACATGGCACACAGGTGCCCGGTACCGTCATACCCACCACCGAGGGGAACCCTCGGGCGCGGGAAGCACCGACGCCGGCCACATTGTGGGGAGCAAGGCACGTGGGGAGCAAGGCACGGTCCAGGGACCGCAGACCGTGCTCAGGTCCCCCCACATTCACCGGCGACGGCCGCCGGGTGACGGCTAGCCGACGGCCGGGTGACGGCCGGTGGCCGTCACGGGCGGGCCGCTGGAACTCCCGAATAGGCCACGGCGGCCAGCCAGAGACGAACCTCACGCGGGGTACACAGACGAACGACCCGGTGTCCGGCGTGGTGTTCGGCGATGCTGTCGGCGAGACGGTTGCGGCTGGTACTCGGATATCTCCACAGCCACGTGAGAAAAGCGAGGGCAAGCCGTTCTGGGCAGCTCGCGGCGAGGTCGGGACGGTTCCGCCCGTGCCACCGTACCCAGCGTCGCAGGACTCGTGGGATGGTGATCCGCCGCGGCAGGTCCAGGAACACGATGAGGTCGGCGGCGGGAATGCGCAGGTCCAGCGTGCCGCCGTAGTTCCCGTCCATCACCCATGCGGGCTCGGCGACGAGGTCGGCAACGACGGACCGCCATTGCGCCGTGGGTGTCTCGACCCATCCCGGTTGCCAGAAGTACCGGTCGAGATGCACGAGCGGCAGTCCGGTCTGGCGCGCGAGCTCACGCGCCAGGGTGCTCTTGCCCGCCCCGCCGCTGCCGACGACGAGGATCCGCCGGGCGTCAGAGGACATCGCTGCCGGCGCGGAGTCACGGCTCGTCCCGAGCGCATTCACCCGGTCAGTGTCCCACTGGTGCGCCCGGCCTGGTGGCGAAACATCGTCCTTCATCCTGACCCGACCGTCACCGCCAAGCCGAGGGGGTGAGCCGCCGACGGTGCCAGCGTGTCGTTGGTTGACGACGGTAGATCATGTTGCAATCCTCCGGCCTCGGAGAGTTGGCATTGCGTGATGGCTCCACGAACTCCTCCAGCCGGTCGACCGACGTCGGCCGATCACCATCGACGGCTGACCGTGGCAGCCGACCAGAGGAGATCATTTCGCGATGAACGATCGAAGGACATTCATCCGTGCCGCCACGGTGGCCACGACCCTCGCGCCCTGGTCGCTCGGCTACCTCGGCTCCGCCACCGCGGCGGGCGCGGCCACCGCGGCGCCGTCCTCCCCACCCGCGCCCACCCGACCCGCCGTCGTGGACATTCCATCCCCGACCGGGGTCTCCGGTCTCCTCACCGGCGGCAACACCGCAGGCCTTTTCGCGGGCTACTGGCAGACCTCATCATCCGAGCTCAGTGGGTTCGTCTACCACGACGGTACGGTGCGCAGCCTGCCGGGGAACAGCCGGCCGGCCGCGGTGAGCGAGGCCGGCGTGGTCGTCGGCGAGAACACCACGCGTTACAGCCGGGAGGCGTTCCGCTGGAACCGTGGCGTCTATCAGTCGCTGGGATTCCTCGGCGGCACCCCCAGTCAGGGCGGACAGTCCAGTACCGCGGTCGACGTCAGCGACACCGGATTCATCGTGGGGACCAGCACCACCAATACGGGCGAGCAGCACGCCTACCGGTGGTCGAACGGCACGATGACGGATCTGGGCACGCTTGGCGGACCGTTGAGTTCCGCCGTGGCCGTCACGGTGCAGGGAAGGGTGGTGGGTAACAGCG
>NZ_CDXDOS010000337.1:0-3058 GCF_978021245.1 Frankia sp. CoBUL1 | reverse complement strand
GGCCGGGCGGGGCCGCGGCGGGCGGCGGCCTGCCCTCCGGCGCTCCGGGTGGAACCCCACCGGGCTCGTCCAGCGGTTCCTCCGGTTCCTCCAGCGACTCGCCGGTGGCAAGGAGCACGGGGAGCACGGCTCTGGTCGCGCTGCTCAGGACGAGCACCACGACCTGGGCTGCCGCCACCACCAGCGGTGCGACCACCGCCGCCGAGCTGGAGCTCAGCAGCGGTAAGGCGGTCATCGCGATCGGCGGATGGGACGGCAGCGACCCGGCACCGACGCTGGCGCAGTTCGAGCAGTGGGTCAGCGAAGGCAAGATCCACTACTTCGTTGCCGGCGGGACCGGGATGGGCGGGGGGCGGAACTCCACCTCTGGCAACGAGATCACAGCCTGGGTGGCGGCGCATTTCACCGCCACCACGGTCGGCGGGCAGACGGTCTACGACCTCACCACGTCCGGCATGAGCTGATCACACGATGTGCCGAGGACGGCACAAAGAGCAGGGCAGCATCAGGGGCAGGGCGGTTCCGCCGGGGCCGCCGCGGCTCCATTGCCGTCGCGGCTCGCCGCCCCGCACGGGTCGCCGCGGGCCGTCGGCACCTCACAGGCCGTCGGCGAGCTCGCGGATCTGCTCGATGAGACGCACCCGCTCCAGGTGCGTCGGCGCCACCGGATTGACGGCGAGCGTCGTGACCCCGGACTCCGCGAACACGGCGAGCCGTTCGGCCACCCAGCCGCGCGGCCCGATCAGGGAGAGCCTCTCCAGCAGGCCGGCCGGCACCGCGGCGGCGGCTTCCTCCTTACGACCCGCGAGGTAGAGGTCCTGGGCAAGCTTCGCCTCCGCGGCGTAGCCGTAGCGGTGAGCCAGGTCGTTGTAGAAGTTGCGGCCCCGCGCGCCCATGCCCCCCATGTACAGCGCGAGCTGCGGCCGGTCGGTGTCGCGCAGCGCGGTGACGTCGTCGCCGACGGCCAGGGACGCCCCGGCCCAGACGTCCAGGGTGCCGAGCGCCGGGTCCCGCTTGGCCGTACCGGCCCGCACCGCCTCGCCCCACACCTCGTCCGCGCTGTCCGGCAGGTAGAAGGCGGGCATCCAACCCTCGGCGAGCTCGGCAGCGAGCTCGACGTTCTTCGGACCGAGCGCGGCCAGCACGATCGGGATCCGGTCCCGCACCGGTCGATTAATGATCTTCAAGGGCTTGCCGAGGCCGGTCCCCCGCCCCGCGGTGAGCGGGATGTCGTAGTGATGGCCGTGGTACTCGAGGACCTCCCGGCGCCAGACCTTCCGGCAGATCTCGATGGTCTCGCGGGTCCGGCCCAGCGGGGCATCGTAGGGGACGCCGTGGAAACCCTCGATGACCTGCGGCCCCGACGCGCCGATCCCGAGGGTGAACCGCCCGCGCGAGACGAAGTCGAGGCCCGCGGCGGTCATCGCGATGAGGCTCGGGGTGCGCGTGTAGAGCTGCATGATCCCCGAGGCGATCTCGACGCGCGAGGTCCGGGCGGCGAGGAACCCCAGCTGGCTGACCGCGTCGAAGCTGTAGGCCTCGGCGACCTGGACGACCTGGAGCCCGGCCTTCTCGTAGTCGGCGAGCCCCGAGACGGTCTCCTCGAAACCTCCGCTGTACCCCAGCGACATCGCGATACGCACGTACGCCACTCCTCCGGCAGGCTCCCGCCACGGCCCCCTCGACCCTGGCATCTCACCCCCGAGTTTGCCTCCGGCCGCGACTCAGGCATTCTCGGCCAGGACTGGGAGTGTTGTTTTGTTCTTTTATGGTCTTGTCTTTTATGATCTTGAGTGTGAATGCTCGTCAACACCGTTGATTATCTTGGTTTCCCCGGGCACCCGTCCGCAGCACCGCCGGGATCACCGGATTCGGCGTGGATGCAGCCGCGGGTGGCTCGCAACGGGCGGCCACTCCCGCCCCACCGGTTCTGGATGATTTCCGCGGCGATGGAGACGGCCGTCTCCTCGGGCGTGCGCGCGCCCAGATCCAGTCCGATGGGTGAGCGCAGCCGGGCCAGGTCGGACTCGCTCACCCCGTCCTCGCGCAGCCGGCGCAGCCGGTCGGCGTGGGTGCGCCGCGACCCCATCGCCCCGACGTATCCGGCCGAGGAGCGCAGCGCCGCGCGCAGCACCGGGAAGTCGAATCTGGGGTCGTGGGTGAGGACGCAGATCACCGTGCGCGCGTCGACCTCGGTGCGGGCGAGGAACGCCGCCGGTCGCTCGCATACCACCTCGTGGGCGTCGGGGAAACGGCGAGGAGTGGCGAAGACCGGCCGCGCGTCGCACACCGTCACCCGGTAACCGAGGAAACGCCCGATGCGGACCACCGCGGCGGCGTAGTCGATCGCCCCGAAGACCAGCATCCGCGGCGGCGGCGCGAACGAACAGACGAACACCGGTACCGCGTCGGGTCGCCGCTGCCCGTGGAGACCCCCTGCCCGTGAAGACCGTAGTGACGCAGGCCGCTGAGCCCGGCCGCGAGCATGCCACGGGCGTCGTCGACCGCGGTCACCTCGCACCCGGTCACCTCGAACCCGGACGCACCGAACGAACCGGCGGTCCGCTCCGGCCACACCGCGACCTGGCTGCCCAGCCGCTCGCCACCGACCACGGTCAGCAGCGCCACCGGCTCGTCGGCGGCGATCGCCGCAAGGACCGCGTCGAGCGGCGATGGCCCCGGGTCCGACTGGCCCGGCGGGGGCGACAGATCTGACACGTCTGACACGTCTGGCAGGTGCGGCAGGTGCGGCAGGTGCGGCAGGTGCGGCGTAACAACCAGATCGATGACGCCGCCGCAGGTGAGTCCGACGGCGGCCACGTCGTCATCGCGGATCCCATAGGTCTCGAAGGCCGGCGTCCCCGTGCGGACCACCTCGGCGGCCACCTCGTACACGGCGCCCTCCACGCAGCCGCCGGACACACTGCCGACGACCTCGCCATCGGCAGCCACAGCCATCGCCGCGCCCGGCTGGCGCGGCGCGCTGCCCCGGACATCGACGACCGTGGCCACCGCGAACGCGGTGCCCGCCGCCCGCCACCGGCGCAGGGTGCCGGCG
>NZ_CDXDOS010000336.1:0-3067 GCF_978021245.1 Frankia sp. CoBUL1 | reverse complement strand
GGTAATACACATCCGGAAGATCAACTTTGGTCATGGGCTGCGAAAACTCCAACCAAGATCGAACTATCTAGGAAACTCCCGCTAGGCTGACGACGTGGCCCGGGCGGAGAACCTTCGTGAGCTGCTGCATGACCGTGGGTTCCGGATGCTCTACGCGTCCAGGCTCACCTCCCAGGCCGCCGACGGCGTCTTCCAGGCGAGCCTCGTCAGCTATGTGCTGTTCTCTCCCGAACGGGCGACCTCAGCGGCGGCCCTGGCCGCGTCGCTCGCGATCGTTGTGCTGCCGTTCAGCGTCATCGGCCCCTTCGCCGGCATCGTGCTCGATCGCGTGTCCCGCCAGCGGGTTCTGGTGGTCTGCTCACTCGTCCGGATGCTGTTGATGGGCATCCTGGTCGCTCTGATCGCCACCGGCCAGACGGGCCTCGACTTCTACGCGGTGGCACTGGCGTCGGTGAGCATGAACCGCTTCGTGCTGGCGGCGCTGTCCGCCGGGCTCCCGGTCGTGGTCGGCCTCGACCGGCTTGTCACGGCGAACGCCTTGTCCGTCACCTCCGGCACCGTCGCGACGCTCGCCGGAGCCGGTGTCGGCAGCGGGCTGCGCGGGCTGATCGGCGGCGAGGACGGGGCGGTGGCGTTCGTCGCCGCTCTGGCGGCTCTCACCTACCTTGTAGCCGCCGCCACCGCGGCGCGGGCGGGGCGGAGCGACTTCGGTCCGCTGGAGACGATGGCCTGGCAGGGCGCCTGGGCGCAGACCACCCAGGTCGTCGCCGACATGCTTGACGGCGCCCGCTATCTGGTGAACCACGGGCCGGCCCGGCGGGCGCTCGCCGCCCTCACCACCTCGCGAGCCGCCTACGGCCTGATCCTCGTGATGACGGTATTGCTGTATCGCAACTACTTCACCGGCTCGGAAGGCGGGCTCGCGGGACTCGCCGCCGTCGTCGCAGCCAGTGGAGCCGGCACGATCAGCGCCGCGCTCGCGACTCCCCGCGTCACGCGGCGCATGCCGAAGTCGAGCTGGATCGCCCTCGTCCTGGTACTCGGCGGGGTCGTCGAGGTCGCGCTCGGGCTGCCCTTCTCCTCGACGCTGTTCATCGTCGCGGGAGCGTTGCTCGGGTTTTCCGCACAAGCCAGCAAGATCTGCGTGGACACCATCGTGCAGGAGGAGACCGACGACGCCTACCGCGGTCGCGCCTTCTCGCTCTACGACCTGCTGTTCAATGTTGCCTTCGTGGCGGCCGCGGCGGTGGCCGCCATGGTCCTGCCGGACGAGGGCCGGTCCGTTCCGGTGGTCCTGGTAGCCGGGGCCGGCTACGCGCTCGCCGGGATCCTGTACTACCGGGCCGCCCACCGCCATCCGGAAGACCGGATCATCCGTCACATCGGCGAGCCCGGATTGGCACGACCGGCTGACCGTCCGGGCCCGGACGGTCAGCCTGGTCCGGACAGTCAGCCCAGGCCGGTCACCCCCGCCGAGGCGTGAGCTCGCCGGAGACGGGCGCATCACCGGGGACGGGGACCTCGTGCTCCCGGGCCCACCGGAACAGTTCGGCCTCGGCGGCCTCCCGGCCGACGATCCCGTGCTCGAAGCGGAACTCCAGCATGTGCGACCGGGCCTGGCCCACCAACCGGGACGGTGGCAGCCCCAGCAGCACCATGATGTCGTCCCCGGAAAGCTCCGGCCGGATCGCGGCGATCTCCTCGCGCGCGGCGAGCTCGGCGATCCGCTCCTCGAGCGAGTCGTACGTCCGGGACAACGCCGCGGCCTTGCGCCGGTTGCGGGTCGTACAGTCCGAGCGGACCAGCTTGTGTAGCCGGGAGAGTTGAGGACCCGCGTCGTGCACGTAGCGGCGTACGGCGGCGTCGGTCCACTCGCCCGCCCCGTATCCGTGGAAGCGCAGGTGCAGGTAGACGAGCCGGCAGACCGCGTCAGTCACGTCCTTGGGGAAGTGCAGCGCCGCGAGCCGGCGGCGGGTCATGTCCCGGCCAACGACCTCATGGTGGTGGAAGGACACCCGCCCACCCGTCATGTGCCGGCGGGTCCGCGGCTTGCCGATGTCATGCAGCAGCGCGGCCCAGCGCAGCACCTCGTCCGGCTCCCCCGGCTCCTCCAGGGTCATCGCCTGACGCAGCACCGTCATGGTGTGGGCGTAGACGTCCTTGTGCTGGTGGTGCTCGTCGATCTCCATCCGCATGGCGGACACCTCGGGCAGCACGATGTCGGCGATCCCGACCTCGACCAACCGCTCCAGACCGGTGACCGGATCGGGAGCCGACATAAGCTTGCGCAGTTCGTCGCGGATCCGTTCGGGGGAGACGACCGCGAGCCGATCGGCCCGCGAGCGCATCGCCGCGACCAGCTCGGGTACCGGGGTGAGGCCCAGGGCCGCCTCGAACCTGGCGGCCCGCAGGATGCGCAGCGGGTCGTCGTCGAACGACGCCTCAGGGCTTGCGGGGGTACGCAGCACGCCGCGGGCGAGATCTGCCATCCCGCCGAACAGGTCGACGAAGTCATGGCCGGGCACGGACACCGCCATCGCATTCACGGTGAAGTCCCGCCGGGACAGGTCCGCCTCCAGGCTGTCGCCGTAGGTCACGGCCGGATTGCGGGACTTCCGGTCGTACGCCTCGCTACGGTAGGTAGTGATCTCGAACCGGACACCGTGCCGAGCGAGCCCGACCGTGCCGAAGGCGATTCCGGCCTCCCAGGTCGCCTCCGCCCATCCTCGGGTGATCTCCAGAACCCGCTCGGGGCGGGCGTCCGTGGCAAAGTCGAGATCGGCCGGTACGGCCCCGGACACGGCGGACGCCGGCCTGCCGAGCAGGGCGTCCCGTACCGAACCACCGACGAGGTGAAGGAGGTAGCCGTTCGCGGTGAAGACGCGGCCAAGCTCATTGGCGGCCGGCGGCACCCTCAGCAGCTCACTCACCACCCGTTCGGCCGAGTCTCGCGGATTGTCCAGACTGATCACTGACACACCTTCAGGTTACGGCCTCACCGCCGGTGATCCGGCACGTGGACCCAAAATAATGATCATGATTTCTCGGCGTCCAACCGGGAAGGGCC
>NZ_CDXDOS010000335.1:0-3107 GCF_978021245.1 Frankia sp. CoBUL1 | reverse complement strand
TTCACAGACGCCTCTCCTGACCGGAATACACGTGTGGGTGTACACGCTCAGAGTAGCCCCACGAACGTCGGCCGTACGGTTACAGATGAGTTCACCGATGTGAACAGTGCGTCAGGCGTGTTCGCAAGCGTGAACAATCGACCACCACTCGCTGCGTAGTCTGTCGACCGCCAGTTAAAACGGTCCTGTTGAAGGCCGCGTTCCCGGCGGGTCGACGAAGCAGGAACCGTCGCGGCCACCCGGCGTGGTCGCTGGCGGTTCGACCCCGACGAGAGGAAACCCACCATGTCCACGCCCACGATCATCGCGACCCGAAGAGGCCGCGATCTTGTTACGCCGAGACTCTTCGAGCGGTTGTGTAACCGGCTCGCGGCGGACCACCTGGCCGAGCGCATCATCGACCAGTCTCTGGCCTTCCTCGCCGCGTGCGGCGAGGACCCGGACACGCCGCATGTGCCCAGCCACACCATCGACCTGGGCTGGCACACCTTTCTGCTGCACACCAAGGAGTACACGCTGTTCTGCCGGCAGGTCGCCGGCCACTTCATCCACCACGTGCCCGACGACGCGCCACCCGACCGCAGCATCAGCGCAGCCAGGCGCGCTCGTACGATCACCCTGATGCAACAGGCCGGATACGCCGTCGACCACGAACTGTGGGCGACGTGCTCCACATGCTCCGACGAGGGCAACTGCTCGGCAAGCGGCAAGGACGGCGACGAAAATAAGGGCAGCCGGGTCCCCAAGTAGCGGAGTCGAACTTCCCATGAAGTGGAATGATCTGCCGACGCAGGTCCGCGACGCGGTTGAGGCGCAGACCGGACCCGTCACGTCCGCCGACTCGGTGGACGTCGGGGACGGCTGCGACCTCGCCGCGGTCGTGGATGCGGGTGAGCAGCGGCTGTTCGTCAAAGGCGTCCACGGCGGCGGCCGGCGAGCACGCTGGCTCCGTAACGAGCACACGTTCGGACACCTCGCCGCAGGAATCGCGCCGAGTCCACGGTTCGCATGCCAGGTCGATGACTGGCTGCTGGTTGGCTTCGAGCATGCGACCGGCCAACCAGCGGACCTCATCCCCGGCTCTCCTGACCTACCCCGCGTCCGGGACGTCGTCAACGACATCTCCCGCCGGACCGGCGAGGGTCTGCGCTCGCTTTCCGATCGATGGCGCAACACGGGTTGGTGGGAGGATCTAAAAACGCTTCCAGCTAGAGTTTTCCCCGATTGGGACGTAGCCACTGCGGCCGTCCACGCGGGCGCTGTGGTCGACGCCGTGGCCGGGAACCGGCTGATTCACACCGACCTTCATGCCCACCAGTTCATGATCAGAGAGGACCGTGTCTGGGTGGTCGACTGGGGCTGGCCGGCGCAGGGTGCCGGCTGGGTAGACGCCGCGTTCATGGTGATCCGTCTCATTGGCGCCGAGCATACCCGCCAGCAGGCCGAGCAGTGGGCGGCGGGGCTGGACTGCTGGGCGGGCGGCACCGACGAGGACCGGACCGCCTTCGCCTGCCACGTGGCGGGACTGTGGAGCATGCGAGCGGCGCAGTCGGACAGCCTTGCCGCTCAGAACCGAGCCGCCCTGGCGCGTGGCTATGCCACGTGGCGCCTGACCTGACCACGACCTGTATGGCCATGATGATCCCGTGATCCCGTGATCCCGTGATCCCGGGTTCGAGGTCAGTGCATCTGAGCCCCAGCCGGCGGGGTTGACTCCAAATCCTCCGCCGGCTGGCCCTTGGGACCCCGGCGAAGCCCCGAGCATGCGGGCCTCGCTGGGGTCCCCTGCCACATCTGGGGTCATCGCAACTTTTCTCTACCCGCCTCAAGATCGTCGCCCGGGTGGCGCTCGGCGAGGCCACCCTGCCGGTGACGATCGATGCCGGGAACCTGCCCGGCTACATCGGCCGGCCGCGGCACACCCGGAGTCGGCGGAGCGCACCGCCCTCCCGGGAGTGGCGACGGGCCTGGCGGTGACCGGCGCCGGCGGTGACGTCCTGTTCGTCGAGGCGTCGCTGGCCGACCCGGAGACCGGCGGGGCCGGGATCACCCTGACCGGGCAGCTCGGCGACGTGATGAAGGAGTCGGCGCAGATCGCGCTGTCCTACCTGCGCTCGCACGGGGTGGAGCTGGAACTTCCCGTCGGGGATCTGGCCGACCGCGGTGTCCACGTGCACGTCCCCGCGGGTGCGGTGCCGAAGGACGGGCCGAGCGCCGGGGTAACGATGACGACGGCCCTGGCGTCGCTGCTGTCCGGGCGGATGTGGCGATGACCGGCGAGGTGTCGCTGACCGGGCGCGTGCTGCCGATCGGCGGGGTGAAGCAGAAGCTGCTCGCCGCGCACCGCGCCGGCATCACCACGGTGCTGCTGCCGGCGCGTAACGGCCCGGACCTGGACGACGTCCCGGCGCCGGTGCGCGACGCGCTCACCGTCCGCCTGGTGACCGACGTCCGGGAGGTGCTGGACCTGGCCTTGGAGCCCGCCTTCGCCACCGGGCGCGCCGACCCGCCGGGCCACGGCGGGCGCTCCTCCACGCCGCTGGCCGCCTGAGGGTCACCCGCCGGCCCTGAGAGTCACCCGCCGGCCCTGAGGGTCACCCGCCGGCAAGGGGTCACCGGCCGTCTGAAGACCGATCAGGGGCGGCCCAGGGGCCGGGGAGGATGGTGAGCGAGAGCCAGCGACACGCCGGGGACGAGGTAAACACCATGTGACGAGGGAGGCGGAAGACGCAGATGGCGGCTACGGTCGGGGCGTGGATCGTGGTCGCTGTCTTCGGCAGGAGCGCATCGCACAGCAGCGCATCCTGGGGCTCAGTCGGCGAGGGGTGCGCCAGCGACCGCGGGACAATCGCGGGCCCGCCCATCCGCCGAACCGGCCACCCAGTCGGCGCAGGCGCGCCCGCTAGATCGTTCTGCCCTCGGCAGCCGCATCGACAAGCGGCTGCGCCTCCCGCGCCGATCCGTACAACCCATGCCGATCCGGCGCCGCGGCGGCCGGCGTGCCCGTCAACCCGCCGTCGGCCCACTTCCTCCCTCCCCCGGCCCGACTGCGCGCTTCGATCCCGGTCGGTCCCAGGCCGCGGGAATCGATCACCTTCCCGCCCATT
>NZ_CDXDOS010000334.1:0-3128 GCF_978021245.1 Frankia sp. CoBUL1 | reverse complement strand
CCCCACAGCACGTCTACAAAACGTCACCGATCACAACGTAGCGTGATCTCTGCGCGGCCCTGACTTTACCCGTTATCAAATTTCCGGTGTACGGAAAGTAAAGGGGGAATGGCTGGATGGTTGTGGCTGCCCCCTTCTGTGCTGTTCCCGTGCCTCCGGCACGTTTCTTACTGCAACGATCACACGATTAACGATCGTACGGTTATTGCGTGGTTATTGCACAGGGATTGCTTGTTTATTGTGGTGATGTTGAATCGGGTCCGCCGAACGTGGACCGTCCACTGGTTCCCGGGCCCGATGTGGCTCCTCTGGTACGTGGATCGGCGGTGAGGTGGCCCGATCGGCACGGACAGCCGGCCCGGTCCGCGCCGATCGGTTGCGAACCCCGTGCGGGGGGATGGTGGTGTCCGTACCGTCCATGCACGCCATTCTCAACGACGATCCGGATCTTACCGACGATCCGGGCGAGTTGGGCGGCGCCAGGGATGTCGTCGAGCTGGGAGGCCTCCGATGATGACCGTCGCACAGTCCCATGTCCGGCTCTCCCGCGCCGCCGGGTGGCGCAAGCCCGACGACGTGGTCGTGGTCGCCCGGCCGACCCGATGGGGCAATCCCTTCGACCAGCGCGAGTGGGGGCG
Organism: Frankia sp. CoBUL1; assembly: GCF_978021245.1. Classification (NCBI taxonomy): domain Bacteria; kingdom Bacillati; phylum Actinomycetota; class Actinomycetes; order Frankiales; family Frankiaceae; genus Frankia; species Frankia sp. CoBUL1. The sequence goes on along the minus strand of NZ_CDXDOS010000334.1, from coordinate 2,490 downwards.
GTCCGCGGCGGTAGAGCTGTACGCGGCGTGGATGACTGGCAATGGGCCGGATGTCCGGTACGACCGGTCCGGTCGCCGCTACTCGCGGTCGGAGCGGCTCGCCGAGTTGCCCGACCTGGCTGGTAAGCGGTCGGCCTGCTGGTGCCCGCCGGGCGAGCCCTGCCATGCCGACGTCCTCGCCGCCCTTGTCGCCGAACGGGTGCGATGAGGGCGACTGTGAAAGCACCGTCCAAACGCCGGGCCGCGTGAAGATTGCCCCGCGATACGACACGTGTCCATCGTGCTGTCGTAGGACGCGTCGGCTTGTCCGGTGGTCCGGTCGCACGCCTGGGACCACTTCATGGCATGCTCGGTTTCGATGGCATGAGGATGTGTCAGCCGTTCGTCCCCCGGGACGGCGGGTCTGGGCACCTTCCGCGGCGTCCATGGGGTATATGGATGGACGCCCGGGCATGTCGTCCCGTAGGCCGGGTCCTCATCGTGGAGGTTTGTTGTGAAGCGTGTCGGAGCGATTGTTCTGTTGGTTGCCCTGGTTGGTGGCGGGTTCCTCTTCCGTCGTCAGCGCGGCAAGCAGGACGCGTAGCCTCGCGTCGTCCCTCGGGTCGCGGGAGATCATCCGACCCGGGCGGCTTGTGACGGTCCGCGACGAGCCGGTGTGAACTCGGGGCTGACCCGGAAACGCCGGTGTTGCGGCGGGGCGAGCTGCCCGATGTCCGGGCATGGCCGAACCTAGACTCCGCCTGTGCATCGGTTTGACGCGCAGACTGCCGATCTCGTCCGCGCGATATGTGACTTTGCCCGCGTCCGGCTCGGATTCGATCCGGTACCGCTGGACGCGCCATTGTCATGGGACGAGTTGGCGGCGGCGGTGGGATCCACGATCACCGCCGAGGGCATCGGTGGCCGTCGCGCCCTCGAGGTGTTCGACGAGGAGCTGTCCCGCGCCTGCATCTCGACGGATCATCCCCGCAATCTCGCCTTCATCCCGGCCGCCCCGACTAAGGCGGCTGTATTGTTCGATCTGGCGGTCGGGGCGTCATCCATCTACGCGGGCAGCTGGATGGAGGGCGCGGGCGCGGTCTTCGCGGAGAACGAGGCGCTGCGATGGCTGTCGGACCTCGCGGGCTTCCCCGCCTGCGCCGGTGGGCTGTTCGTACCGGGGGGCACCGTCGGCAACCTGTCGGCGCTGGCCGCCGCCCGGCATGCCGCCCGGAGCCGGTTGACCGCCGCCGGTCGGCCGACTCCACCGCGATGGCGGTTCGTCTGTGGGGCCGAAGCGCACTCCTCCCTCTACCAGGCCGCCACGGTGCTCGACACCGAGGTCGTCGTCGTGCCGACGGATGACGCCGGACGACTGACCGGCCAGCTGTTGGCCGAGGCGCTGGACCGGCTCGCCGAGCAGGACGGCGCCCAGGCCGTCGACGGCGTGTTCGCGGTGGTGGCGACCGCAGGGACCACCCAGTTCGGCACCGTCGACGACATCCGCGGGGTGGTGGACGTCTGTCAGGCCCGCGGGTTGTGGGTACATGTGGACGGCGCCTACGGGCTGGCCGCGCTCGCCGCCGCATCGACCCGCTCTCTCTTCGACGGGATCGCCGAGACCGACTCGTTCATCGTCGATCCGCACAAGTGGCTGTTCGCGCCGTTCGATGCCTGCGCGCTGGTGTATCGCGATCCGGCGCTGGCCCGGGCGGCGCACGGCCCGCAGCGGGCCGGCTACCTTGAGGTCCTGGATTCGGCGGGGGCCTGGAACCCGTCGGACTACGCCATCGGGCTGTCCCGGCGGGCCCGCGGGCTGCCGTTCTGGTTCTCGCTGGCGACGCATGGCACCTTGGCCTACGGCCGGGCCATCGAGTCCACGCTGGCGACCGCCCGGGCGGCCGCGCTCCAGATCGCCGCGCTGCCTTACGTCGAGCTGGTGCGGGAACCGCAGCTGTCGATTGTGGTGTTCCGTCGGCTGGGTTGGCAGGCCGCGGACTACCAGCGGTGGAGCGAGAACCTGCTGCGGGACGGTTTCGCGTTTGTTCCGCCCACCGTGCACGAGGGCGAGACCGTCGCCCGGTTCGCTATCGTCAACCCCCGGACCACCGTTGACGACATCGGCGCGATCCTCGCCACGATGGCCTGATCCTCGCCGCGATGGGCTCCCTCTCCCCGCCGTCCGGTCTCCCTGCCGGCCCGGCGCCCGGGCTTGATCCTCCGGGACCGCTGTGCGGGCCCGGCCAGCCGCTACTAGAGCCGGCGTTCCAGGCGCGGGAGCATCGCGGCTGGTTGGCCGACTGGGCAGCACGCGAAGAGCGAGACGTGCCGCTAGGGCGGTGGAGGTGGGATTTGAACCCACGGAGGGGTTGCCCCCTCACACGCTTTCGAGGCGTGCGCCCTCGGCCACTAGGCGACTCCACCGCAGATTAGCTTACCGGACGTCGCGAGAGTCCGGTTCGCCGGGGTGTGTAGGGGTCCGACGGCGCCGAGACGCCGCCACGCTCGCCC
>NZ_CDXDOS010000333.1:0-3163 GCF_978021245.1 Frankia sp. CoBUL1 | reverse complement strand
GTGCCGCCCCCGCCCCGCTGTCACGCATGCCGCCGTCACGCACGCCGCTGTCACGCACGCCGCTGTCGTCATTGTCACCGCGGCGGGGGCGGCACTGCTGACCTGGGCGACATGCAGCGCGCTGGCCTGACGACGACGCCGGAGAGTGTCCCGGCGCGCTGACAGCCGTTCTTCTGTCGAAGCCCCGGGGCGGATGCCCCGGGGCTTCGCCTTGTGGTCACCCGCCCTACCTGCCGCGAGGTGAGGAGACCACGGTGTACGACCACCGCAAGCTCGGTCGCGAGCTGGAACTTTTCGATACCGACCCGCTGATCGGGTCGGGTCTGCCGTACTGGCTGCCCGCCGGTGCCGTCGTACGGCACACCCTGGAGGAGTACATCCGTGGCGTGGAGCGTCGGGCCGGTTACCAGCACGTGTACTCGCCCGTGCTGGGCAAGCGGGAGCTGTACGAGATCTCCGGCCACTGGTCCCATTACCGGGACGACATGTTCCCGCCGATGGATCTCAGCGGGGAGCGGCTTGGCGGGGAGCGGCTTGGCGGGGAGCAGATGGTGCTGCGGCCGAGCCTCTGCCCGCACCACGCGTTGATCTACCGCTCCCGCGCGCACAGCTACCGCGATCTCCCACTCCGGATGGCCGAACTGGGTGGCATGTACCGCTCCGAACTGTCGGGGGTACTGGGCGGGCTGACCCGGGTGCGGGCGATCCAGCTGAACGACGCGCACATCTTCTGCGCTCCGGAGCAGGTCGCCGACGAGGCGCGCGCGGCGCTGGAGCTGATCCGCGAGGCCTACGGCGCGTTGGGCGTCAGCCCGGCCCGCTACCGGCTCTCCCTGCCGGGGCCGGGCGGGAAGTACGTCGGCGACCCCGGCATGTGGCGGCGGTCCGCCGCCCTGCTGACCGAGGTCCTCGACGCCGCGGGGGTGGCCTACGAGGCCGTGGAGGGGGAGGCGGCCTTCTATGGCCCGAAGATCGACGTGCAGATCGTCGACAGTGCCGGCCGTGAAGCCACCCTGTCCACCGTGCAGATCGACTTCCATCAGCCAGAACGGTTCGATCTGCGCTACGCGGGCCCGGACGGCGCGATGCGCCGGCCGGTCATGGTCCACCGCAGCGTTGTCGGCAGCGTGGAGCGGGCCGTGGCCCACCTCATCGAGTCGCACGGCGGTGCGTTTCCACCATGGCTTGCGCCCGTGCAGCTGGTGGCCCTTCCGATCTCCGACGCCGAGGTACCCCACGCCCTCGCGCTGGTCCGGCAGGCGGCCGATCGGGGACTGCGGACCGAGGCCGCCGGTCCGCAGCGCGGCACCCTGGGCGCGCGGGTCCGGGCCGCTCGTCTGGTGCCCTACCAGGCGATCATCGGTGCTCGGGAGGCAGCCGACGAGCGGGTCTCCCTGCGGTTGCGGGACGGGCGCCGCCTGGAGGCCCGGCCCGCCGCGGAAGTCCTGGCCGGCATCGACCTCCTGACAAGCGCGCACAGCACTGATCTATGGACCGATCCGCGGGGACAGGCCGGGGGCAGGTAGGGAATTCGGCGTTTGCCGACGGCGCCGATCATTGAGGCCGGCGAAGAGTCGAACTCGAGCCGATTCGGACCGTCAGCAGCAATATATACCGGCCGCGCCCGGATGAAGTCCTGGCGGGCGGCCGACGGTCCGTCGCGCCGATGATGGGTATGGCTGGGAGCAACCGAAGAGGCCGGACCGAAGAGCCGGTCGGTGCCCATCCTGGACCCTGGAGGATCGGCTCGCCGACCGGCGGGAGCGGAGAACAGGAGGCCGCGGTGCCGTGATCCCGGATGAGGAGATCAACGAGTTGCTCGCCGTCCCGAGCCCGTGCGCGACGCTGTACCTGGGCCTGTCCGATCAGATGGACGGGATTGCGGCGGATCGGGCGGTCCGGTGGCGGCACCTGCGCGACAGCCTGGCCGCCGACGGGGCGGATGGCGCGACGCTGGGCGCGTTGGACGAGGTTGTGGCGTCTCTCGGCCCGCAGAACGCCGCTCTCGCGGCGTGCGCCGCGGATGGCAGGGTGGTCTGGTGTCATCGGCTGCGACGGCAGGTGGCGGACCGGGCCGTCTGGGGCTCGCTGCCCTGCACGTTGCCGATGCTTGCCTACCGGCAGAGCAGCGTGCCCTGTGTGGTCGTGCTCACCGACCGGACGGGCGCCGACCTGCGGGTGGCCGGGGACGGACTGCGGTTCGCCGGTGAGGTCGTCGGCTCCGACGACGAGATCGAGCGCAATGCCCCCGGCGGCTGGTCGCAGCGCCGCTACCAGGATCGTGCCGAGGACTCGTGGGATCACAACGCCGCGCAGGTCGCCGAGGCGGTGACCGAGCTGGCCGAGCGGGTGGACGCCGCGCTGGTGGTTCTCGCGGGAGACGTCCGGGCCGTGCAGCTGCTGCGCAAGCATCTGCCGCCCCGGGTGATCCCGCTGGTCCACCAGCTCGAACACGGGGGACGTCACCCCGGGCGGAGCGACCGGTTCCATTCCCAGGAGGTGCGGGAGCTGGTCGAGGCCGAGGTTCGCGACCGGACCCGCGCCGTGCTCGACCGCTTCGCCGAGGACCGCGCACATGGCCGGGCGGTCGACGGGGTGCCCGCGACGCTCGACGCGCTCGTCCGCGCTCAGGTGGGCACGCTGCTCGTCGTCGACGACCCCGGCGACGACCGGGCCGCCTGGTACGGGCCGGAGCCCGGGGACGTCGCCACCGAGCCGGGCGCGCTGGCCCGGCTGGCCCGCCGGGCCGGGTCACCACCGACCACCGGCCGGTTGGCGGATCTGGCCGTGCGGGCCGCTTGGGGCACCGGCGCGGCCGTGCGGGTCCTGCCTGCCGATCTGCCCGGCGCACCGACCGACGGTCTCGGTGCCCTGCTGCGCTACCCGTCCCCGTGACCTGTGTCGAGCGTGTCGATGAACTGCAAAGACGCCGGGGTGGCGACCACCCGCACGTCCCAGCCGGCGGACTGCACCTGCCCGACGAAGGCGGGAAGGTCCCCGGCGGGGTACCCGCCACCGCAGGCGACTACGTAGAGATTGCGATTTCCGTCGGTCATGGCGAAACCTCATTGTGGTTGTGTTGGAAGATTTCTGCGGTTTTCGTCTCGTCGAGAACTCTCCCGTGTCGCGCCTCGTCATCGGGGCAGGAAATACTTTTCTATAT
>NZ_CDXDOS010000332.1:0-3174 GCF_978021245.1 Frankia sp. CoBUL1 | reverse complement strand
GGGGTACGAGATGGGGACGGGTTGCGGGCCGGGAAGGCGGCGCGCGTCGTGGTCTGGGCGCGGGTCCGGGGCGACGCCGGGGGCAGCGCCCAGGGGCGCAGGTTCGGGTCGGCCTCCTGGCGGACGACGCGTTCCATCAGCACGGCCATCTCGACCGGGCCGACCCCACCGGGCACCGGGGTGATCCGCTACGGGATCCCGACGGCGCTGGGGTGGATGCCGCCGGCCACCGACCCGTCGGCGCGCGGCATGAACCCGGAGTCCACAACGAGGCACTGGTGGGCGCCGATGTGCTCGCCGGTGAGCAGGTGGGCTGTCCGGTGGCGGAGACCACGATGTCGGCCTTGCGGGCGGCCCGCAGGTCGTCGCGGAAGGCGCCATCGCGGTAGTCGAGGTCCACGCGGGTGAAGGTCTGGGGCCCGCCGTCGTCATCGGGGGAGGAGAACGGCCCGTGGTGAGTGATCCAGACCAGCGATGCGGGGTCCAGGGTGGCGTAGGGCCGCATGGCCGCGAGGAACGCCACGGCGACCCCGGCCATATCTCCGCTGATCCCGAGACGGTCGGGGTTGTCGGCCAGCTCGGACAGGACCGCGACCGGCGGTTCGGGTGCGGCGCGCAGCACCAGCCGGGCCAAGCAGTGCGCCTGCCCCCCGACGGTATGCTGCCAGGTGATCAGCGCTGCGACTCGTCTGGCCTGCACGGAGTCGAGGACCAGAGTCTGGGTGTCATCGACCATCCGATTCCCCTTTCGTCATGGCGGTCCGTCACCGTGACCGTTCCGATACATACCTGTACCAGATACATCGGTAATTGCTCGTGGCCAAGGGAAGACAGATCGTCTAATCGACGACCTCACGTGCTGCGTCACACCTAACACTGCCGCTACAGAGAGCTACTTTGCGGCTGGTGACACGAACCCGAGTCCCGGGCCTGGAGGGCCGCATGATTCTCGCTCTCGGCCCGCGGACCCGCCGCGACCTGTGACGACCTGTGGCGCCCCTCCGGTCCGGCGCCCGGAGGTGGTCTGATCGGCCCATTGACCAACCATTAAGATAGATTTAGTGTAGAAGGGTGCACTGCACCCAGTGGGACACGGCGGACTCACAGGTGTCCGGTTGAACCCCCACTCGTCGCCTGAACCTCGGCAAGCATCCAGCATGACGGCCTCGCTTCGCCAGACCCAGGGTCCGTTCAGGGCGCGCGCCGTCGACGGCGGCCTGTTCCGAACCGTTTTCCGCGGCCATCCGGCCGGCGTGGCCGTCATCACCGCCGACGCGGGCACGGGACCCGTCGGCTTCACCGCGACCTCGCTCGCGTCGCTGTCCGCCGAACCGCCGATGGTGGTCTTCGCCATCTCCTGCGGTGCCTCGTCGTGGCCCCATCTGCGGGTCGCGGAGACCTTCGTGGTGACCCTGTTGTCCTCCCAGCAGGAGGAGGTCGCCCGGCGCTTCGCCCGCAACGGGATCGACCGATTCGCCTCGCCGACCCGCTGGACCAGGCTGCCCACCGGCGAGCCCCTGCTCGACGGGGGACGGGCGTGGCTGCGCTGCTCCGCCCGGCCACCCGTCGAGGCCGGGGACCATTTCCTCGTCATCGGCCAGGTCCTTGAGGCGGACACCGACCCGGAGGCGTCCCCGCTCATCTACCACGACCGGACCTTCCACGTCCTGCCGTCGTAACCCGCGGCCGGCCAGAGGAGCATGACCGGCTCAACCGGCTCGGCACCGCTCTCGACCCTGCCCTCGGCACCGCTCTCGACATCGCCCGCCGAGCGGGGCTCCGGTCGCCGTGGCGCAGGCCCAGGCCGCGCATCGGCACACCACGGAACAACCCACCTGTTCAGCGCGCAGATGCGGAACTATCATGCACAGAGTTTCGTATCTGCGGATTAGATCAGCGACATGGTCCGCGGCTGCGGAAGCCGGACAACGGGTGAACGGGTGGAGGAACGGGACACGTGAGATTTCGCAGGATGAAGACGGCGGCCCTGGCGGTGCTCGGCGCCGGGCTTCTCGCGACCGCCGGATGTGGCGGCAGCGACGGCGGCGCTGCCGCGACTCCCTCCGCCATGGCCAGCAGCGCCGCGAGCGGAGTACAAGGGACCGTCAAGGTGCTCGCCGCCGCCTCGCTGACGGGGTCGTTCACCCAGCTCGGCAAGGACTTCGAGGCCGCGAACCCCGGATCGAAGGTGACCTTCTCCTTCGCCGGCAGCTCGCAGCTGGCCCAGCAGATCACCTCCGGCGCCCCGGCCGACGTGTTCGCCGCGGCGAGCCCGGCCACGATGAAGACCGTCACCGACGCCGGCGACAACGTCGGCGCGCCCAAGGTCTTCGTCCGCAACCAGCTCGTCATCGCCGTACCGAAGGGCAACCCGAAGGGCATCACCGATCTGCCCGCCCTGACCAAGCCTGGGGTGAAGGTCGCGCTGTGCGCCGAGCAGGTGCCCTGCGGAGCCGCCGCGAAGAAGGCGCTCGCCGCCACCGGGGTGAACCCGACCCCGGTCACCCTGGAGCAGGACGTCAAGTCCGCGCTGTCGAAGGTCGCCCTCGGTGAGGTCGACGCCGCGCTGGTCTACCGCACGGACGCCAAGGCGTCGGCGGGCAAGGTGGACGGCGTCGAGTTCCCCGAATCCGCCAAGGCGATCAACGACTACCCGATCGTCGCACTGAAGAACGCGCCCAACGCCGTCGGCGCCACCGCGTTCGTCAACTTCATCCTGTCCGACAAGGCGAGCACCGTGCTGGCCAACGCGGGATTCCAGGCCCCCTGACCGAGGTCCGCCACGGCCTCCCACGGTCCGGCAAAGGACCTCGCGGCCTCGGGGTTCGAGCTGTTCGAGATCCCTCCCGGCCACCAGGTGTTAGGCATTGCACGAACCGCTCCCTTCGGGGGCGTTGTGGCTGGCCGATGTACGGCGAGGACGAATTCGTGTCCGCCGCTCCACGCACCGGCGCCCGCGGCTACCTACTCAGTCGACGAGGGTCGCGATCTGGCTCTTGCCGCCCTTGCCGATGATCAGATCGCCTTCGAGGTGGCCTTCGAGGTGGTCTGGGACGGCGCACCGCGCCTCCAGGTCAAGGGACACCACGTCCTATCAGATCCAGCCCTGTGACTGGATCCACACGTGGTGCACTGACCTATTGAGACCGCGCAGAAACACGCCATTAATGAGCC
>NZ_CDXDOS010000331.1:0-3189 GCF_978021245.1 Frankia sp. CoBUL1 | reverse complement strand
GGGCCGGCCGGGTCTGCCGTGCTCGGCTGGGGTGGGGTCATCGCGAAATTCCTTTGCCGGGCTGGGGTCGCCGTGGCACGATCTTATCGCTACGGCTGTCGCGTTAGAGGAGCTGCTGATGGTCCGGTGAGGCGCTGATCTGGTCTGACGGCCCGGTGTGGCCGTGCCGCCCGTCTCGCCTCGGAGGACTCGTATGTCCACTCAGCTAACCCTGGACTCCGTCAGCAAGTCCTATGATCACCACCCGGTGTTGCGGGCCGTGTCCTGTGTCCTGCCGGCCGGCGGGCGCACCGGGATCATCGGCGAGAACGGGTCGGGTAAGAGCACCGTTCTGCGCCTGCTCGCGGGATGTGAGCGTCCGGACGAGGGCCGGGTGGTCGTCCGGGCCGAGGGCGGGGCCGGCTACCTCGCCCAGGAGGCGGTCTCGCCGCCGGGCTGGACAGTGAGGGACGCCCTCGACGAGGCGACGGCCGATCTGCGGGCGATCGAGGCCCGGATGCGCCAGCTGGAATCCGCGATGGCCGCCGGTGAGGGCGGCGAGGCCGGTTTGGCGGAGTACGGCATGTTGCAGGCTGTCTTCGAGCTGCGCGGCGGGTACGACGCGGACGCCCGCGTCGAACGGGTCCTGCACGGCGTCGGACTCGGCGGGCTGCGCCGGGACCGGCTGTTGGGCGCGCTGTCCGGCGGGGAACAGGCCCGGCTGCGGCTGACCTGTGTGCTGGCCGCGGGGCGGGAGGTGCTGCTGCTCGACGAGCCGACGAACCACCTCGACGATGACGCGCTCGGCTGGCTGGAGGCACATCTGCGCGCTCGCCGGGGCACAACGGTCGTGGTCTCCCACGACCGGGTCTTTCTCCAACGGGTGGTCGACACGTTGGTGGAGGTGGACGCCGACCGCCACACGGTGACCCGGTACGGCAACGGCTACGCCGGCTACCTCGCGCAGAAGGCCACGGCCCGTGCCCGTCAGGCCCAGGCGCATGCCCGCTGGCAGGCCGACGTCGACCAGCTGCGGGAGGCCGCCGCGACCACCGCCCGGCGGGTCGCGCACCACCGGGCCGCCAACGACCGCAACAAGATGGCCTACGACCGGGCTGGCGGACGGGCACAGCACGCGGTCGCGAGCCGAGTCCGCAACACCGAGGAACGACTGCGTCGCCTGCTCGACCACCCGGTGCCCCCGCCGCCAGCTCTGTTGCGCTTCACCCTGCCCGCACAGCCGGCCCGCCCCGACACCACAACCGTGCTCGAAGCGATCGACGTGGCGGTGTCCGGACGGCTGGCCAGCACCAGCCTCACGATCAAAGCAGGGGAGCGACTGCTGGTCAGCGGGCCGAACGGGACGGGCAAAAGCACCCTGATGCGCCTGCTCGCAGGCGACCTCGCCCCGCAACATGGGCACGTCACCCGCCACGGCACGATCGGCTATCTACCCCAGCAGATCACCGTCCGCGACCCGCACCAGACGTTGCTGGCGGCCTACGCCCAAGGCCGAGCGGGCAGCAGCGCCGAACACGTCGAGGTGCTGTTGTCGTTCGGCCTGTTCACCGCGGACCAGCTGATGGTGCCGGTTGGGCGGCTGTCGGCCGGTCAGCGCCAGCGCCTCGCCCTCGCGCGCGTGCTCGGCGAGCCGACCAACCACCTGTCCCTCACGCTCGCCGAGGAGCTGGAGGCCGCCTTGGAGAACTATCCCGGCGCCCTCATCCTCGTCAGCCATGACCGCGCGATCCGCAGCCGATGGCAGGGCGCGCACCTCGCCCTGCCATCGGCCCCACGTTCCGAGGACACGGCGAAGGACCACGGCCATGCCCCTTCCACCGAGGAGACCCGTGACACCCCACCCAGCACACGCGATGATCCGCGAAACGCGGATAGCGGGGCCTGATGCCGGCCCCTACGACCTGACCTGCGGCCCCGGCGGGGAACTATGGATCACGATGGTCCACGCCGGGCAGATCGCACGGCTGGCCCCCGACGGTCGCCTCGACTCCTACCAGCTCATTCCAGCCGCCTGCGGGCCATCGATCATCACCGAGGGGCCGGACGGCGCGCTGTGGTTCACCCGTAACCGCGACCACCAGATCGGAAGGATCACCCTCGACGGCGAGACCAGCCCCTTCCCCACTCCTACCCCGGACAGCGGGCCCTTCGGCATCACCACCGGCCCGGACGGCGCCCTGTGGTTCACCGAGATGAACAGCGGCCGGATCGGACGCATCACCACCGACGGCACGATCACCGAGTACCCGCTCCCCGTAGCGGGCGCCCTCCCGGCTGCGATCACCACCGGGGCCGACCAGACCGTCTGGTTCACCCTCAACCAGGCGCACGCGATCGGCCGCATCACCCTCACCGGGCAGACCGCCCTTCACCCGCTGCCCACCCCCGGCGCCGCCCCGGTCGGGATCTGCCGGGGCACCGACGGCGCCCTCTGGTTCGTCGAGATCGCCGCCGGTCAGATCGGCCGGATCAGCCCGGCCGGGCACATCGAGGAGTTCCCCCTCCCCGACCTAGACGCCCGACCCCACGCGATCATCGCCGACCCGGCCGGAGGCTGCTGGTTCACCGAATGGGCCGCAGGCCGCATCGGGCACATCACCCCAGCCGGAAAGATCGACGAATACGACCTACCGACACCCTCCAGCGAACCGCACGGCCTCACCCTCACCGAGAACAGCGCTCTCCACGTAGCCCTCGAAACCGGGAGGCTCGCGCATCTGGAGCGGGCATGAGGTGAGTGGCGGACCTGACCCTGGGTGCTGTTCCCAGGATCACGCTGGCTGGGGCGTCCGGAGCGTCGCGGCTGCTGTGCCGACTCGCCCGGGACGACGGACCCCTGGTAACCAGCGGCAACCGTCGCTGGACGGTCTATACGCGCCGCGCGTCGTTCTATACGCACCCAAGAAGTCCTACGCGCGCGTATACCGACGCGCGCCTCGCCGCCGATCAAAGATGGCTCTACGCCAGCGGCCCGGTGAACTCGGGGCTCGGCGGCATGGTCGACACTGCCAGATGCTCTGAACGTTCGTTCGATCCGATTGATGATGTCTCGATCGCCGCGATCATCGCGCATCATCCCTGGTCAGAGCCCGGGTAGTGACCGGTCGGACAGTGATTTCAGGGCCAGCAACCAAGATCGATCGGTTCGGATACTGGTACACATGGCCCACCACGCTCCGTAGCTAGCGT
>NZ_CDXDOS010000330.1:0-3196 GCF_978021245.1 Frankia sp. CoBUL1 | reverse complement strand
GGCTCAGTGATGACGATTACCCGCCCGATACCTGCGATAGCGCCGTAGAGTTCAGGCCTGGAACGCTCGTATCGCCACCACCGCTCACGGGCCGACTTACTAAAGCGATTGAGGTCACGTTCCGGCTTGACGAGGAGGCGGACCTGGTCGTAACAGTCGCGGTACCGCTTTGCGCGGTCCTCAGGCCAGTCGTGGAAATTGATGACCCAACGACTGCCCGAGCAGTCGGGGCGCGAGTTGAGATCCTGACCGTTCAGATACGGGAACAGCACGTCGATATTACGCGGATCCTTCGCGATCAACGCGCGGGCCTCGGCGGGTTCCATCGTGAAGCCAAGACCCAATATGTTCGATCCCTGAAAGGACAGCGCACCGTTCGCCGCCAGCCGGTGAGGATTTCCGGACACTCGTGCCTCGGGCTCCAGGGAGGGTGCGATCACGGGGGTCTGGACGCCGTCGGCGAACCGGGCTGCGGCCGGCCCGATCTGCCCTGTGGTCCAGACGGCGCTGAATTCCAGGACCGCGGACTTCGACGGCCAGGGCCGGCTCTTGATCGACCGGCGGATGACGTTCCCGTCAGCGACAATCTGGTCAAGGCCGACCTCACGGGTATCGCCCTGGGCCAGGGTGTTCGTCGCGATCAACCCCGTCTGACCGCCACCGTTGAGCAGAGAGTGCGCACGCAGCGCGAAGTAGGCGACCAGATCGGCGCTCCCCCGTGCTCCCCCGCCGATCTCCTCGACGAGGTACTCGCGATACGCCACGCCCAGTGCACCGGTCAGCTTCTGGCCACCGAGGAACGGGGGGTTGCCGAGGACGGCGTCGAAACCGCCCTTCTCGAAGACCTCGGGGAAGACCAGCGGCCAGTGCAGGGGTTTCCGCCGAAAACCGCCGGGAACGTAATCGGTGGCCAACCAGGACTGTGCCGTTTTCCGGGCCTCGGTCTCATCCCGCTTGCCGGTGACCTCATCAGCGAGGCGGGCCGCGGTCAGGGAGAAGCTTTCCCGGCTGGCCTTCTTCTCCTCGTCGATCTCGGCGCGGGCATGCGGGTTACTCGTCCCCGACCATTTCTGATAGCCGACGAGCGCGGCGCCGGCAGTCAGGTCGGCGAAGAGCCGCAGCCGCTCGGTGTCGTGTTCCACCCCCGACAGGAGCCTGCGCTTCCTCGCAAGTCCCACCAGAGACGAGCCGTCGGTCTCGACGAGGTCCCGGCGCCGCCCGGCGGCGTCGCGGACCAGTTCACGGACGCCGGCGGTCCAGCCGAAGATGTCGGAGTGGATCTTCCGGCCCTTGGCCGGGTCGAGGTACATGTACTCCAGCTGCTCGACCGAGGTGATACCGAGCAGGGAGTCGCCGGAGACGAGCCGGTCGTCGAGGAAGGTGAACGGCCGGCGCGGGTCCATCGACACCAGCCAGAGCGACAGCTTCGCCATCTCCACGGCCATCGGGTTGATGTCCGCCCCGTACAGGCAGTGCTCGATGACCAGCCGGCGGGCCTCGACGGTGACGTCGTCCGCGTCGGCGTCACCGGCGTGCCCGGCGGCCCGCGGGTTACCCTCACGGATCCACGCCTCCACCAGCCGGTCGCCGAGGTAGCGGGCGGCGGCGACGAGGAACGCGGCCGAGCCCATCGCGATGTCGGCAACCTTCAGCGACAGGATGTCGGCGCTGGACCGCAGCCGCCAGGCGCCCCGGTCGGCGGTCTGCAACGGCCCGGGGGCGTAGACCAGGGGCGCCAGGGTGTTGTCCGCGACCTCCTCAGCCAGGAACCTGGGGGTGTAGTGGGTGCCGGTGTTCTTCCGCAGCGGCGACTCGGTGACGTACAGCCCGTCCTCCAGGACCACGACGGGCTGGCCGCGCAGGTCCGTGCGCAGCAGGCCGTGGAACGGCAGCAGCCGCTCGACGGTCGGGTAGTCGCCGCGGGTCACGGCGAGCAGGGCCTTGCGGGCCTCCTCCCGCTCGCCGGCCTCCAACGGAACGAGCCGGCGCTCGACCGCCTTCGGCGCGCCGATCCCGCTGGCGGCGAACCTCTCGGCGAGCGCGGCGGCGAGCAGCGGGCGGCCCCGGTGACGCGAGGCGAGCTCCTCCAGCTCGGACAGCTTCGCCTCGGCCTCCAGCCCCTCCCGGCCGACCAGGCCGACGACCACCTCCGCGGCCGGGGCGCGTTCGGCATCGTAGGAGAGCAGACCCTCGTAGACGTAACCGATCTGCTCGACGTCCAGCGAGCGGAAGCTCAGCGTCCGCCGCTCCCGGGACTTCCCGCTGCCGACCTGGATGTACTGGACGGCACGCAGCATGTGCAGCACCGTGCGGTCGTCCACGCCGAGTGGCAGCCACGGATGGGCGGCCGGGTCGAACAGCGACCCGGCGTAGGCGTGCATGCGCAGCCGGGGATGATCGACCCCCGCGTACACGGCGGTGAACAGGGCGCGCAGCCGGTGCCAGGCCGCCGTCGACTGCTCCAGGTCGTCCTCGGTCGCGCCGTCGTAAAGCTGCTGTTCCAGCTCGGCGCACAGCCGGCCGGCGGAGTAGGTACTCGCGTACAGGTCGTTGCCGGCGGGCAGCAGACCGCGTTCCTCGGCGTAGAGCAGGAAGACGATGCGCATCATCACCGCGACCGCGCCCCGGTAGACGTCGTGCGCGCCGACGTCGCGCAGACCGGCGCCACCCCGGTCCCGCTCGGCGACGTGCAAGCGGCCGAAGGCTGCGACGAGCAGCTCCACGGCCTGGCGGACCTGGACGCCGAGCGCCTCGGTGATCTCCTCCTGGCTGCCGAGGCTCGCCTTCAGCAACGGGACCAGCGTCTCGTCGTCGGGTACGCCGAAGAAGCGCCGCCGGCACAGCAACGACACGAACGCCCGCACGACGTCGCGCTCGGCCGCCTCCGGCCAGGACACCGCGTCGAACACCGCCGTCGCCGTCACCCCGCCGCGCGGCGCCCAAACCAACGCCCACTGCCGGCCGTTCGTCACCAGCGCGAGCTCGATCCCGTGATGCCGGCAGGCGATCGCCGCCCGGTCCACCGACATCGCAGCCCAGGCCTGCCCGGCGATCCGCGCCGTCGGGGACTGTGACGGCGCGACGACCAGACCGAGCACGCGGACCGCGTCCGGTTTCACCTCGGACGACCCCCCGGCCGCTGTGTCCCCCGTGGCCACTGTGTCCCCCCCCGGCCACTGTGTCCGCTGTGTCCGGA
>NZ_CDXDOS010000329.1:0-3204 GCF_978021245.1 Frankia sp. CoBUL1 | reverse complement strand
GGCTCACTATGAGCGGCTGCAGTGGAAGCTGGCCGACCTGCCGCTGGACGAGATCCGCAGGGATCTTGTCCAGCCCGAGTACATTGCGCTGGTCAAGGGTGCGGTCATGGGTGAGGCCACCTCCATCGCGGCGGTGCACGGCTTTCTCAACGAGTTCACCGACGATTACGACTGCTCTGCCTTCGTGAACATCTGGGGCTACCAGGAGCTCCAGCACCACTACGCCTTCCGGGCGTGGCTGCAGGCGGTGGACGCCCAGATCGACCAGCGCCGGATCGAGGCGTTGCGCGAGCCCTACGTGCCGGGCACCACGCCGAGCGCCACTTTGATCACCAACGTCATCTCGGAGATGACGGTGAACACGGTCTACCGGACGATGTCGGAGTGGGTGCGCGAGCCGGTGCTGGCGGACCTCATGCTGCGCGCCAGCCGGGACGAGGCCGGTCATGCCCGGGAGTTCATGTACTTCGCGAAGCGCCGGCTGGAGCGGAATCCGCACGAGCTCGTGTCCGTGTTGGAGACGTTCCACTTCTACATGTCGAACAACCGGATCAAGCATCCGGTGGGGGAGTTCAAGCACCGCCTGCTAGAGGATCTTCAGGGTCACGAGACCATTGACACCGCGTTCGAGGTGTTCTTGCGGGTTTCCGAGCCGGATACGCTGGAACAGCTCCAAGTGAAGATCCGCAAAGCGCTCGGCAGCGTTCTCGGCCGGGAGTTCAACCGGAACTCCGACATCCGGCAGGCGTTGGTGGAGGCGATGCCCTGACCGCTTCGGCGATCGAGTTCGTCAGTACCGGGCCTGTCGGTGCCGGGTTTGCCGGTACCGGGCCTGTCACGAACGGATCCGGTAGTTTCCCGTGCGGCTATCCACGCGGACGCGTCCCAGCCGGGGACGCGTGCGCGTGATCGTGCGCGTGATCGTGTGGCGGCCGAGTTGTGGGGAGCTGAGCACGGTCCAGGGATCGCAGACCGTGCTCAGCTCCCCCAAATTCACCGGCAGCCGGTTCGTGGGACGGCCACTGCTGCTGCGCTGGTCCTGGCAGGGACCTACGGGGTGTCCAGGGTCGTCGACCGGCAGGCGTCGACGAAGCGAACCAGTTCGTCGACCTTGTCGGTGCGGACGTCGACCGCCCGGTTGACCACTCGGATGAGGTGCGGGTAGGCGTCGGTGTGATCGTAGCGGGCAGTCTCGGCGATCCGCAGGGCCCAGCGCCAGTAACCCCGGATCGTGTCGGCCAGTGGCATCCGGAAGTGCGCGATAACCTCCCGGATCGGCTCGATGACGGCGTCGCCGTGGCGGCGCAGGTACCGTTCCACGATGTCGGCCATGAAGGTGAAGTGCCGGGCCTCGTCCTTGGCGAGCCGGTTCAGCAGATCGGCCAACACCGGATCGCCGACGACCGCCCGCAGCTGCTGGTAGTACAGCTGGGTCGCCTTCTCCTGGACCAGGGCGTAGGCGAACAGCGAGACCGCGTGGTCGTGCGGCAGTTCGAAGTGCTTGCGCCCCTCGGTCGCCAGTTCCCGCCGCAGCTCGTCGGGATCGGCGATGCCGGCGGCGACCTGGTAGCGGAACAGCGCCCGGGCGTGGCTGTCCTCCTCCTGCGCCCAACGCACGGTGAAGTGGTAAAGCTCCCGGTTGTGCACGAAGGTCTCGACGTCGACGTCGGGGTTCAGCGGGAAGGCCCGCTCGTACACGCCGAAGTAGCCGGGCAGGTGGTCCTCGATCAACGTGATGAACCGGACCGCGGAGCGCTGTCCCTCGGTGAGCCGACCGGCGTCGGCGTTCTCCCAGGCGAACGTTGATTCGACGTCGAAGCGGCGGGTGGTGGAACCCGCCTGGTGGAAGGCGATGACGGCCGCCTCGACCTCGGCGGGAGGAAGCAGCGGCGCCAGGGCCGGGCGTGCGGGGGCTGGCGGTGGTTCGACGCCGCGGGCCTGGCCGAACGCCGGCCGGAGAATGTCGGATGCCGTCATGATGTGGATCCCGTTCCTCGCTCGGCGGCGGTCAGCGTGCCTTGCGGCACACCAGCGCGTAGTGTTTGGTGGTGTAGCCCCAGCCGGCGTTCGCGACCTCCAGATAGCGGCGCAGCGTTGCGGCTGTTCCCGGGCGGATCGCGTCGATCCGCTCCGCGGCCGCGTCGACGTTCACCAGCCAGTCGTCGATGGTGCGCCGGTAGTCGTCGGTGAGATCGTCGAGGCTCGCCAGGGAGAAACCGGCGTCCTCGGCACCGGTGACGAGGTCGGACAGCGGCCGCATGTCCCCCCAGCCGAAGATCGATGCGCGGACGAACTCGGTCCCTTCCCGATGGTCGAACGCCGCCCGGGTGGCCGCGTTGCGAAAGCAGCTTTCCGACACGTACAGCCGTCCGTCGCGGCGCAGCAGCGCCCGGGCCCGCCGGAACACGACATCGAGGTCGGGCATGTGCACGATCGAGCCGAGCATCGTCACCGCGTCGAAACTCCCAGAGGGCAGCTCGACCGTCTCGAAGTGGCCCTGGATCGTGGTGACGCGGTCGCTCACGCCGAGCTCGGCGGCTCGCTGCGCGATGTAGGCGTGCTGTCGCCCCGCGGGGGAGACCCCGACGACCTCGGCTTCGTACTCGACCGCCATGAACAGCGTCAGCGAGCCCCAACCGCATCCGATGTCGAGGACGCGACCACCGCGGCGCAGGCCGAGCCGATCGGCGACGAAGTGGAGCTTGGCGATCTGCGCCTGCTCGAGGGTGTCGTGCTCCGTGCGGTAGAGACCCGAGCTGTACTTGCGCAGGGGATCGAGGAACAGGCCGAAGACCTCGGGCGGCAGGTCGTAGTGCTGATTGGTGTCGCTCGTCGTGGGTTCGGTGCTCGTCGTGGGTTCGGTGGCGAGGCCCGCCGCCGCCTCCGGCGCGGTGGTGACGGGCGAGCTCATGCGGCCTGCACCTGCAGTGCCGCCTGGACGACGTCGGCGACCTCGGCGACGGTGACCGCCGAGAAGACGTCATCGTCCTCGAGTTCGACGTCGTACTCGCGTTCCACCCGGGCGATCATCCGGAGCACCTTCACCGAGTCCGCACCCTCCACGGAGCGCAGATCGGCGTCCGCAGCCAGGTCCTCGATCGGGGTGCCGAGCTCACGAGCGACGATGGCGGTGACGGTGACGGTGGTGACGATCTCCGTATACGACACGGACATTCAGTGCTCCTCTGAGCTTGTCGTTTAACC
>NZ_CDXDOS010000328.1:0-3220 GCF_978021245.1 Frankia sp. CoBUL1 | reverse complement strand
GCTATTCCAGAAGGTCGGCCAGACCGACCGCGCGGTCGAGATGTTCCAGCGCACCCTCGCCGCCCGGGAACGCATCCTCGGCCCCGAGCACCCCGACACCCTGGAAGGCCGGCACAGTCTCGGCCGCGCCTACGACGCCGCCGGCCGCGGCGACGAGGCGGCCCGGCTGCTGCGGGACACCCTCGCCGACCGGCGGCGGATCCTCGGCCCCGACCACCCCGACACCCTCGAAACGGTCGACGGACTCGCCCGCGCCCACCTGTACGCCGGACGGCTCGACGACGCCGCACGCGAGTTCGGCCGCGCGCTGACCGGCCGGGAACGCGCCCTCGGCCCCGACCACCCCGACACCACCGAGACCCGCGAGAGCCTCGCCACCGCCCACCTCAGGCTGGGCCGGCCCGGCGACGCCGTCCCCCACCTCGAACGCGCCCTCGACCGCCACGAGCACGTCCTCGGCCGCGCGCACCCCCACACCGTCGAGACCCGGGACACCCTCGCGACGACCTACCGGCGCACCGGCCAGCTTGAGGCGGCCGTGCCGCTGCTCGAACGGCTGCTCGCCGACCGGAGCCGGGCGCACGGCGTCGGCGACGCGCGCACCCTGCGCACCGCCGACGGGCTCGCCGAGGTCTACCGGACCACCGGCCGGCTTCCGCAGGCCGTCGACCTGGACGAACGTGTCCTCGCCGTCCGCGAGCGGCTCCTCGGCCCCGGCCACCCCGACACCCGCGCCGCCCTCGCCGACACCTACCGCCAGGCCGGCCGGCCCGCCGACGCCGTCCCCCTCTACCGCGCCGCGCTCACCGACGCGCTGCGCGAGCACGGCCCGTTCCATCCGGACAGCACCCGGGCCCGCCGCACCCTCGCCGACACTGTCGGCGAGGTCCGCCACGATCAGCCGCCCCTCGAACGGCCGATCCCGGTGGAGCCGAGGTTCCGCCACCGCGACCCCTGACTGACGCCGGCACGCCGGTCACCGCTGGTCGGCCGGCCCGGCCGGCTCGTCGGGGTCACCGGGGTCGACGGGCGGAAGCCGATCGAGCAGCTCCAGCTTGCGGAGCAGCGCCTCGTCCGCCCTCCGCCACCGCCCGCTCGCGGTCCTCCTCCCGGCGCCGTGCCGCCTCCCGGGCCAACTCGGCGTTCATCTGCTCCCGTGCTTCCCGCCAGTACTCCTCGATCCGCTTCCGGTTCTCCCGCCGCTCCTGTTCGGCGGCAAGCTCATTCGTCAACTCCTGGCCATGCCGCGCGTTCCACACTCGGGAGAACGAGCCGTCCCAGTCGACCGGACGGAGGTCGAACCTGCCCGCAAACGTCGCCCCAGCCTCATCCGCCCCCGCGTCGGCGTCGCGCCCCGCGTCGGCATCGGGCGCCGGCTGCCCGGACGGTTCCCGACCGGCTGGCGACCGCGCCCCCGGTTCACGCTCGGCCGCGGGCCCACCTGACGGATCGGCGGTTTCCTCGGACATCACAGTCTTCTCCCGTCCCTGAGGCTCACCGTCATGATCCCACCATCACCGGCCCGCCGTGCCCCCCACGATCCCTCCAGGGATGATCAGCGACCCGCTGGTAAAGCTGCAGGTCAACGCCATGATCTACGATGGTCCAAGGGCTACTTTTGCAGCGGTCCGGCGGTAGTGCAACAGCCCAGGCCAGAGCCATGATCGACAGCCTAGAGCATCGAGCTCCGGCTGCCCATCGCGACGCCGAGCCACTCCGACTCGACAAAATCCGGGATGCGGCAGACGTGGACGCTGTCAACGGCCTGAGGATCGGGTGGGACTTGAGGATCGGACGGGACGAGTGGCCCGCGGGACATGAGAAGGGCCGCACGAGTGCGACCAGGTGTGACGCGGGCCTGGGCCGTGCGGCCTGCTGTTCCCACCCCGCCCTGACCATGACCTTCCGTGCGCCCCTCGCCGATCTGGCCGCGGAGCTCGCCCCCACCATGGGCCGCCGACTTCCGCCCCCGGTCGCTACCCGAGGTCCAGGACGGACGTGCCGGCGACCGCCGAGCAGACATGCAGCACGGCCCGCCGGCCGGACAGCGCGGTGTACGCCGGTTCGAACGCCTCGGTGAAGGCGGTCAGCCGGGACCTGTCGACGAGGGCCACCGCACAGCCCGCGAAACCACCGCCGGTCATCCGGGCGCCGAAGCACCCCGGAGCCGCCGAAGCCGCCTGGACCGCCGCGTCGAGCTCCGGACCCGACACCTCGAAGTCCTCCCGGATCCCGCGATGCCCCGCCAGCAACAGCCGCCCGGCCGTTGGGGCGTCGCCCGCGCGCAGTGCCACGGCGACGGCGTCGACCCGGGCGTTCTCGGCGACGACGAACCGGGCCCGGCGCAGCGCGACCGGATCCACCGCGACCGGGTCCAGCGTGGCCGGGTCCGGCCCGGTCACGCCGCCCGCCCCGCCCGACCGAGCCGCCCCGTCGAGCCGGGCCACCGCCTCGTCCATCGACCGGGGCGTGAGGTCCCGCAACGCGGCGACGCCCAGCGCCCGCGCCGCCCGCTCACACTCCGCCCGTCGGGTGGCGTACTCGCTGGTCACCACCTGTCGGCGCGAGCCGGTGTCGATGACCACCACGGCCAGCCCGCCCGGCAGCGGCACCGGCTCGGTCGTCAGCGTGCGGCAGTCGATCCGCAGCGCGTGGCCGGCCACGCCCGCGGCGCAGGCGAGCTGGTCGAGCAGGCCCGTCGCCGCCCCCACCCAGAGGTTCTCCGCCCGCTGGGCGAGCAGCGCGAGCTCCGTCGGCGCGGGCGTCAACCCGGCGAGATGCGCACCGGCCAGGGCGACGGCCAGCTCCAGCGCGGCCGAGGAGGACAGTCCCGCGCCGACGGGGATGTCGCTGGCCAGCGTGCCACGCCAGGGCACCAAGCCCCCTCCGGCGGGGAAGCTCGACCCGGCGGCGGCACGGGAGCTCCCCGATCCGGCGGCCAGCATCACCGCGACGCCCTCGACATACCGAACCCATCCGGGTGCCCGGGCGGACACCGGCGTGTCGAGGCCCGGCGGCGGCAGCGGGATCACGGCGGGCACCGCGTCCTGCTCGGACACCAGCCGGAGCTCGGGCGCCTCGTTACGGCGCAGGGCGATGCACAGCTCCCGGTCGATGGCCACCGGAAGGCAGAAACCGTCGTTGTAGTCGGTGTGCTCGCCGATGAGGTTCACCCGGGCGGGCGCGCGGACGAGGTGGGTGGGCCGCTCTCCGTAGGTCT
>NZ_CDXDOS010000327.1:0-3222 GCF_978021245.1 Frankia sp. CoBUL1 | reverse complement strand
CCCACCCACCGCCCAGCCCGCCAAGCGTTCGCGCGCGTCCCGGCGGTCGCAGCGCCCGCGTCCGGGGACTGGTCCTCGCGGCCGTGCGCGCCGAGTTGGTCGAACGCGGCTATGACAACGTCACCATCGATACCGTCGCCGATCGGTCCGGCGTCCACCGCACGACCGTCTACCGGCGATGGCGCGACGTCGGTGGCCTGCTCGCCGACGTCCTCACCGAGGCCACCGCCGACCCCTGGCAGCCTGCACGGCGACCTGACCGCGATCAACCGCGAGATCTACGCTGCCCTTACCGCGGACCCGCCGATCACGACTGCTCTCATCGCCGCATCTTTCCGCTCACCGGACGCGGCCTGCGCCCTCCGAGCTTTCTGGGCCGATCGCTACACCCGCTGCCGGTCCGTCGTGGACCGCGCCGTCGCCCGCGCGGAGATTCCCGCGAACACCGATCCCCAACGGCTTCTGATAGCCGCCATCGCCCCGCTCTACCACCAGCTGATCCTCCTCCGGACACCGGCCGCCGAAGAACTCCCCGATCACGCGGCCCACGACGCCGCGACCGCCGCAGCAGCCGGCGCGTTCACATCCCAATGACGCCGCCGGAAGGCGAATCCGCCGATCCAACCGTCGACCTGTTCCTTCACCGCCAAGTCGCCGGTCCACCCGGCCTGACTCCGACCCCGAAAAACCTCACCTCAGAACGATCTCCAGAATCTCGCGGGCAGATGATCAAACAGCTAGGCGTCAGGAGGATGACAGCGGTTCGCATGGTCACAGCATGGTCGTCCAGTCGGGACTCGAACCAGCCGGCGACGCTCTGACCAGCACCGTTCCATGATGCTGGATCTCAAGCGACAGATCACGAACCGCATTCAGCCAGGCCAGGAGCATGATCAGAAAAGGGGTGGACCATGTGTACCAGCATCCGAACCGATTGATCTTGGTTGCTGGCCCTGAAATCACTGTCCGACCGGTCGCTACCCGGGCCCTGACCAGGGACGATGTCCAGTGACCGCGCCGACCGTAACATCATCTACCGAATCGAACAGGCGTTCCGTACACCTGGCGGTTCCGGACGCTTCGGCCCGCATCGTGACCGTGATCGTCGGCGTGGTGGTCGCGTTGACGTTCCTCTTCGGGTTTGGAAATGTTCTCGCGCTCGGGCTCCGTCTCGGTGTTCCGATGTGGGTGGCTCCACTGGTAGCGCCCGCAGTTGATCTATCGGTCGTCGGCCTATTGCTCGGCAGGCGGCAACTCGCTGTGAGCGGGGGGCCGGTGGAGGTGCTGCGCTCGACGCGGAGGCTACTCATCTTCGCGAGCATGGTAACGCTGGCTTTGAACATTGCGGAACCCCTGATCGCCGGCGAGTACGGCAAGGCCGCGTTCGACGCGGTCGGTCCGCTTCTGATGATCGGCTTTTCGTCCGCAGTCTGCGTGTCTCGTTTGATTTGGTGTCGCGTTTCTCGTGTCGCGGTGCTCGCTGGTGAGAAGCGGTCGTGTGTCGTTTCGGGTGGTCACGGCGACCTCGGATGTGATGCAGGTCATGGCGTGGGTTCGGTCGGGCGGGGTCGTCTACGATCTCGACGGGGTCAGCAGGGTCCGATCTGGCCGGTGGACCGTCGGGTAGGCAGGGCGCGCACTGTGCCGGCGGGGGCCGCCGCCGCGGCGGCGCGCAGCCGGTGGATCTCGTTGTGTTGGGCGGCGAGCCGGGAGATGGCCAGGGTTTTGAACGCTTCGTGTTCGGCGAGCTGGGTGTCGCGCTCGGCGAGGTGCCGGTGCAGGTCGGCGTTGTCCTGTTTGAGGCGGCTGATCTGGGCATCGCGGGGGTCGACGGTGCGGCCAGACGCTTTCAGGTCGGCGAGCTGCTGGTCGAACTCGGCTTTGAGGTGGGGGTAGCCGCGGTAGAGCGTCGCTCGGGAGATTCCGGCGAGGCGTGCGAGGGTCGAGGTGTCGCACTTGCCGCCGGGTGGTAGTTCGCCGCGTAGCAGCGCGCGGGCGGCGGCGCGGATGCGGTCTTCGGTGTCACGGCGCTGGGCGTCGCTGACGCGCATGGGCTACTCGCTTTCGGTGTAGGACGTCGGGTCGTGTGATCCAGACGCGGCGTCGATCGCGTCGAGGACTCGTTGGGCGCGGGCGAGTTCGCCGCGTAGCCGGGCGCGTTCGGGGGTGTGGGCGCGGCCGAGGGTGCCGAGGAAGGCGGTGGTCTGGGTGACGGTCTCGGCCCAGACATCGCGGTGGCAGGAGTGGTGGGTGGCCTGCGGGCAGCGGGCGGAGTCGCACATGCCAGCCAGGGGTTTGTCCGCGGTCGGGGTGCCGGCGGGTGTCAGGCAGAGCGCGCGGGAGGGGTCGATGAACCAGCAGTAGTTCGCGACGCCGAGGTGCAGCGTCCCGGCTCGTTTGGACAGCAGGTTGATCACATGTTTGTCGCTGTCGAGGACCCCGGGTGCGGTCTGGGCGTGGGCGGCGAGTTCGGCGTCGACGTGGGCGAACAGTGCGGTCAGGTCCCGGGCGCCGGGCCCGGCGGGCATGATCTGGCGCTGGTAGTTGCGGTATTCGGCGAGGATCAGCTGCTGGTTGCGTTCGGTCTCGTGTTCGCTGATTTCGGCGAGCAGCTTGGCTTGGGCGCCGCCGGGCCGGGCGGCGTAGCCCTCGGTGGTGGCCACCGGCACATGCTTCAAGTGGATCTTCGTGGTGAGTAGGCTGCCGGGTCGGTAGGCGAGTTCCTGGGCGAGGGTGCGGCGCAGCATCCGCGGGTTGACCGGGTCGTCGGGGATGGGGGCCAGGCCGAGCCGGTGGCCGGCCGGCCCGTTCACCCAGCCGCGTAGGTGCTGGTAGCGGGAGGGGAAGTCGAACCGGCCGAACAGCAGGTCACCGCCGCGGCGCTCAGTTCTGTGGAGCCGTTCGGCGACGGCGATGGCGTGGTCGACCTCGCCGATGACGACCCATTCGTCGCGGGTTCCGCCGAGGGGCTGGCCTTTGACGAGGGTGCCGGCCAGCCGGTGCCGGCCGAGGGCATCCTCGGCGGGTGGGCGGCGGCAGCCGGTGCGCAGTTCCATCAGCTCGCACTCGCGCATCCCGGTGACGGTGGCGGTCACCAGCAGGCAGGCGGTGAACAGGTGGTCGGCCAGGTAGCGCACGTCGGCTTCGTCGATCGGCAGCGTCCACCGGGTGGGGCCTGCGCCGTCGGCCCGCTCGACGTGTGGGGCATCGCGGCCCCAGGGC
>NZ_CDXDOS010000326.1:0-3302 GCF_978021245.1 Frankia sp. CoBUL1 | reverse complement strand
GCCCTACACCAGCACCTCCTCGACATCCTCGGCGTCGACCCCACCCGACCACCATGATCGACAGCCGGGCCGGTCAACGCATCGAAACCCCATGTGCGGAAGACAGGGCTAGCGGGGGTCCGCGCCCGCGCTCAGCGCAGCAGTCCGCGCAGCCGCGCCTGTTCCTGCAACCAGTACATCTCCTGCGCCCACAACCGCAGCCGCTCGACGGCGGCGAGCTCGCCGGCCAGAGCCTGCGCCACGGACGGCCGGCTCAGTACCGCAACGCCGACGGGCGCCCACGGCCAGGCGGCCTCCTCCTCGCAGGCTCGCTGGTAGGCGGCCCGCCGCAGGGCTATCTCGGCGAGGGCGAAATCGATCTGCTCGGAGAGCAGGTCGAGACGCGCGAGCAGGTCCGCGTCACGAACCCACGGACGGCCGCTATAAGCGGGCAATGGAGCGGGCCGCGCAGACATGTTGGGGGAAGGGTACGAGCCCGCGGACACCGGGAACAACACGCATCCCGGAACAGACCTCTGAGCTGCGGTTCATTCTTCCAGCCGGCCGGAATCGGCGGCCCCCTCGGGGAGAACCCGGTGGACACCCGAGTCGGGTGAGACGACTGTCGGGACGTGAGCAACGCAGGTCCGAGGGTAACGCCTACGGTACGGCGTCCATGGTGCCGATCAGATCCGTAAGCCAGCCTGGGGGTCTTTCGGTGAGTCTCACACCACCCGTCCTGCTGATGGTGCTCGGTTTTCCACTCTTCGTAATGGCGGGGATGCTCATGATGGGCGGAATCGAGAAACGTCTGATCGGCTCCCGCGGGTTGCTCTCCCTGGTCACCGAGGACGGCACCGCCTCGGTGGGTGACTCCGGACCAGCCGGTGCACGACCGTCACCCAGCGCACCCGCCACCCTCAGCGCACCCGCGTCATCGGGCGATCGGACGTCACCGCTCATTGGCTGAGCCGTCTCCCAGCCCGCTGGATGCGGACAGTCGAGGGGGCGCTCAGCGGCGGCGGGATCCCCCACCGACCCGCAGCCGACCGTCGAGACCGGCCTCCCGCAACAACGCGGCGAACGCCGGTGTGGGTGCCTGGATCTCCAGACATGAGTGCACCCGGCGGAGCAGCAGATCGGCGCGGAGCAGAGCGGCGAGCCCCGGGATGTCGATCGAGCGTAGGCCCGCGACATCCACCGTGACCGTCCCCCCGCCCCGGCCGAGATGCTCGCCGATCTGCTCACGGAACCGGAGCCGCCCGGCCGTGTCGAGTTCCCCGGCGAGTTCGATGAGCACGTCCTCGCCTGTCCGCCGCACGGACATCCGCAAGGCTCCAGCATCCACCCGCATGACTTCCACCCCCCGATGTCGTCACCGCGCGGGGCCACCCCCAATCGATTACGCAGAGTAACATGCCTCGGTTGGCTGGATCCCCGGCGGGCGTCAGCCGGCCCGCAGACGCTTGATCAGAGCGTTCGTCGAGCTGTCATGCCCCAGCTCCGGTTCCTGCTCGGACCCGAGTTCCGGAATGATCCGACCGGCCAGCACCTTGCCGAGCTCCACGCCCCACTGGTCGAAACTGTTGATCCCCCAGATGACCCCCTGGGTGAACACCTTGTGCTCGTACAGTGCGATCAGCTGACCGAGGGTGAACGGAGTCAGCTTCTGGGCCAGCAGGGTGTTCGAGGGTCGATTACCCGGGAAGGTCCGATGAGCAACGAGGTCCGGCGTGACACCCTCGGCGGCCACCTCCGCGGCTGTCCGGCCGAACGCGAGGGCCTCTGTCTGCGCCAGGAAGTTGGCCAGCAGCAGGGCGTGCTGGTCCACCCCGGCGCCATCCGCCGTGCCCACCCCGGGATGGTTCGGCCGGACGAAGCCGATGAAATCGGCCGGAACGATCGTCGTCCCCTGGTGCAGGAGCTGGTAGTACGCATGCTGTCCGTTCGTGCCGGGAGTCCCCCAGACGATCGGTCCGGTCGGCGTCGACACGGGCCGCCCGGTGAGATCGACCGACTTCCCATTGCTCTCCATGTCCAACTGCTGGAGATAAGCCGGGAATCGGCCCAGGTAGTGGCTGTACGGCAGCACCGCGTGCGTCGCTGTACCGAAGAAGTCGCGGTACCACAGGCCGATCAGACCGAGCAGAACCGGAAGGTTCCGCTCGAACGGAGCCGTCCGGAAGTGCGTGTCCATAGCGGCGAAACCGGCGAGGAACTCCCGGAAGTTCGGCGGCCCGATCGCGATCATCAGCGAGAGGCCGATCGCGCAGTCCACCGAGTACCGGCCGCCCACCCAGTCCCAGAACTCGAACATGTTCACGGTGTCGATACCGAACTCGGCGACCTTCTCGGCATTCGTGGAGACCGCGACGAAGTGCCGGGAAACGGCGTCCTCGCCGAGCAGGCCGGTGAGCCAGGACCGTGCGGCCCGCGCGTTAGAGATCGTTTCCAGGGTGGTGAACGTCTTGGACGAGACGATGAACAGGGTGCTGGCCGGATCGAGATCGGCGGTGGCCTCCCAGATGTCGGTGGGGTCGACGTTGGAGACGAACCGGACTTCGATCGACCGGTCGGCATAGCCGCGCAGGGCGTCGTAGGCCATGGCGGGTCCCAGGTCGGAGCCGCCGATGCCGATGTTGACCACCGTCCGGATCCGCTCACCGGTGGCCCCCAGCCAGTCCCCCGACCGCACCCGGTCGGCGAATTGGGACATCGCGTCGAGCACCCGGTGCACGTCGGGGACGACGTCGACGCCATCCACCTCGATCCGGGTTCCGGCCGGGGCGCGCAACGCCACGTGCAACACCGGTCGGTTCTCGGTGACGTTGATTCTCTCGCCCCGGAACATCGCCTCGATCCGGTCCGCCAGCCCGGCGCGCCGGGCCAGCGCGGTCAGCAACTCGACGGTGCGCGCGGTCAGCCGGTTCTTGGAGTAGTCAAGATAGAGTCCGTCCGATTCGGCGGCGAACGTCTCGCCACGCCGGGGATCGGCGGCGAACAGATCCCGCAGGGACACCTCGGAGATCTCGCGCAGATGCGCGGTGAGCGCCGCCCATTCCTCGGTCGCGGTGATGTCCAGCGGAGCCACCGGGGCAGCGGGCTCGGTTGTCGACATGACGTGGGATGCCCTTCCTCGCAGGTTCAACGTGTGCCGCAGTGCCCATCATCCGCACTGCGGCAGCGGCGACGCTCGTCAGCCCCGTCGGCATGCCCGTGTCGCCGATCCGGCGCGCCGGATCGGCCGGCCGGGGGTAGGGAATGGGGGGTCAGGACCGTAGGATCACCAGGAACCCGACGAAGGGCGTCATTGCAGGCCAGTG
>NZ_CDXDOS010000325.1:0-3318 GCF_978021245.1 Frankia sp. CoBUL1 | reverse complement strand
GTCCCTCGACGCCATCACGATCATCCTATCGAGGCGTCGCTACGACCGTTTGACCCCGCCAGTCATGAGCATCCCCTTCCCCAACCTGCCCAGACGTCGCGAATCCTAGCACCGGCTTTACAATAAGCACAAACAAATACCGACGAAACGGACTTTACATATCTGCATGAGAGTCGGGGGCCGCGGGCGCGTAGTGGACTCCGTGGCTTCATCGCCACCACCCACCAGGTTCCGGCAACGTACCAAGAAAGTGTCAGGAATGTATCGGGGAGCGCACGGTGAGCAGGTCCGTTCGGGCCATGGCACGCAGCCGGGCTAACCCGGCGAGGAGCTGAAGTTCGGCGACCGAACGGGGAGAGCTGTCGAGCAGCGCCGGTGACATGACCAGCGCCGCCGCCACCTGTGCCCGGGAGATCGCGACGTTGAGCCGGTTGCGGGAGAGCAGGAAGTCCAGCCCCCGCGACGCCTGGGCCGAGCTGGACGTGGTGAGCGAGGTGATGACGACGGCTGCCTCCTGGCCCTGGAAACGGTCCACCGTCCCGACCCGCACCCCGGGCAGGCCCGCCTTGCCCAGCGCGTGCTCGACCGCCCGCACCTGCCGGTTGTAGGGGGCGACGACGAGCAGGTCACTGCCGAGGAGCGGGCGCAGGGGCCCGCCGTCGACGAGGGTACGACCGAGCAGGTGGCGAACGATGTCACGGATCACGGCCACCTCCTCGTCCGACCGGGTGCCGTTGTCGTGATGCTCGACGTCGTGCAGGTACAGCCCGGCCGGCACACCCGCCACGGCGCGCGTCCCGGCCACCGGATGCGCGTGCAGCAGCCCCCGGTACGCCAGCGCCGACACCGGCGCGCACACGGCCGGGTGCAGCCGGCGGGTCCGGTCGAGGAAGTAGCCGAACTCGGGCGGGATCACCTCGGCGTCGCCGAGCAGATGCGACAGCGCCGATGCGTCCGCGCCGTCCGGATGGATGCCGGCCGCTACCTGCGGCAGTTGCTGCGGATCGCCGAGGAGCACGAGGTTGCGGGCCGCGCCAGCCACCGCGAGGGTGTCCGCGAGCGCGAACTGCCCCGCCTCGTCGATGATCAGAACGTCGAAGGGGTCACCACGCAGCACCGGGTTCGCGAACGCCCAGGCGGTGTCCCCGACCAGGTGGCCCTCGGGGTGCTCCCGGCGCCACGCCGCGAGTGCCCGCAGATCCCGCGGACCATCCCAGGGCGGGAACATGCCCGAAGCCGCCGAAGCCGGCCTCGCCCCGGACCGCTGTTTCTTCGCGGCGGGCACCGCGGGGCGCCAGGCGGGCACGGCGTCCGCGGCCCGGATATCCGCGGCCCGGGTATCCGCGGGCTTCGGGTCCGCCGGCGGCTGGCCGGTCGCGGCGAGCATCGCGTTCTCGATCGCCTTGTGACTGGTCGAGCAGACCCCGACCGTGCGCCCCTGCTCGACGAGATGGCGGATGAGCCTGCCGGCGAGGTAGGTCTTGCCCGCCCCCGGCGGCCCCTGCACGGCCAGGTAGGAGCCGTCGAGCGTGCTCACCGCGGCGAGCACGGCGGCAATCTGGTCTCCGTCGTGCTCGCCGGGCGCCGGCAGGTCGTCCCGGCCGACCAACCGCGGGGGGCGACGCCGCAGCAGGTCCAACGCGGGGTCCGCGGGCAGATCCGGCAGGGCGTCGGCGGTCCGGCGGGCGAGGTCGCGGATCGCCGCCGGCTTGGGTTCCGGACGCACCGGCGATCCGGGCAGCACGGCGAGGGGCGGCCTGCGGGCCACGCCGTCGGGGGCGACGCTCTCCCGCAGCAGCAGCGTGTGCGGCTCGGCCCGCTCGACGACCGCGTCGGTGGTGGCGCCCTCGGCCCCGGGCGGTCCCGGGTAGAGCAGCCGCACCGCCTCGCCGCGGTCGAAGGGATGCGGACGGTCCGGATCGACGCGGGCCTGCAGCAGTCGACGACTCCGCCGCCGTCGCCCGGCCGGTTCGACCCAGTCCTCGACAACGGTCCAGCTCACCGGGACCGCGCAGTCGTCGGCCGATTCCAGCGTGGCGCGATCGGCGGTCAGCGCCGCGAAGTACGACCACCAGGCGGGCTTGTTCTCACGCCGGTGGTATCCGACGGCCGCGGCGAGCAGGGCGCGCGCCCGCTGGTCTCCCGTCCAGTCGGCCGGATCGTCGGGAAGGCCCGCGACGAGGGTGTCGACGAGCGCGTCGTCGTCGGCGGTGTCGGCTGCGGTGTCGGCTGCGGCAGCGGTTCCAACGGCGGCAGCGGTGTCGATCCGCGGCGTGCCGCCGTCGGCCCCCCGCAGGCCCAGGAGCCAGCGGTGCAGTCGGTGAGTCGACACGCAGTCGATCCGGTTGTAGTCGGCGATCTGAGCGAGGACGCGGTCGGCCGCGGCGAGCTCCCCGGCTGCGCGGTGTGCCAGGAAGCTCTCGTACGCCACGATGCTGTCGGTGGCGTTCTTCACCTCGGCCTGTCGGGCACCGGGCAGGAACAGCGGTTCGAGGTGTTTGATCGAGTAGGACGGCTGGGAGATCCGCAGACTGCGCCGGACCACGGCGTAGAGATCCACCAGCCGGTGCCCGGCGAGCAGATCGTCTACCTGCCGTTCCCGCGTGCCGTGTCGCGCGGCCAGCCGGCGCAACGCGTTCGACTCGTAGGGCGCGTAATGGTAGATGTGCGCGCCGGGGTGCGCCCGCAACCGCTCCGTCGCCCAGTCGACGAAACGCTCGAACGCCTGCCGCTCCCCCGCCCGATCGTGTGCTCAGAACGCCCGGAAGAGCTCGCCGTCCGCGAGGGTGACCGCGCCGAACAGGTACTCCAGACCGGCGGCGTCCAGCGCGTACGGATCGCCCTCCATATCGAAGTAGATGTCACCGGGATCGGGCACCGGAAGGGCCGCGAGCCCCTCCGGGCCGGTCATCCGGACGGTCACCGTCCCGACCGGGTCGTCCGCGGTACGCGTCGCATCCTGCGCGGCCTGCAGTTCCGCCTGAAGACGCAGTCCCGCGAACGTCGCTGGGGACATCGTCGCGGGCCGCTGGTCGTCGCGGGCCGCGGCGAGCTCCTCCACCGCGGTGATGCCGGCCGCGCGCAGCACCCGTCGCTGGTCGCCGCGCAGCCCGGCGACCAGCGACAGGTCGCGGGCCTCCGCCCGGCCGCGCGCGCAGTGCGCGCTGAACGCGCAGGTGGCACAGGCTGACCGGGGCTCGGCCCAGGACGGTTCGGGAACCGCGGGGGCAGCCGCCAGCCGATCGGCGAGACGGCTGCGCGCGTGCCCGACCATCGGCACGACATCGTCGACCGGGAACGTGCGCACGACCCCGACCC
>NZ_CDXDOS010000324.1:0-3342 GCF_978021245.1 Frankia sp. CoBUL1 | reverse complement strand
GCCCGTTACCCGACCATACCCGGCACTGACAGTTTGGACCGAGCGGAGCCGTTTCAGCCCGCGCATCGGCCGCAGCCGAGCTTTGAGCCGGCCATGATCGGCTTCGATCCGGTTGTTCTCCCGAGCGGTGTCGACGTGGCAGGCCTCGGGCACCAGATCGTCAAGGACCCGCGGGTAGACCGGGGCCTTGCCGGTGGTGACCGCCACCGGCCGCCGGCCATGAGACAGCGCCTGGACGAAGAACCGGCGGGCGGCGGCTTGGGCGCGGCGCGTGCTGGCGAGGACGTCGATGACCTGGCCATGCTGGTCAACGGCCCGGTACAGGTACGTCCACCGGTCCGCGACCTTCACGTAGGTCTCGTCGATGAACCACCTGTCCCCAGGCCGGTGCCGACACGGACGAGCCGCCTCGACCAGCAAGGGCGTACAGCGCAGCACCCACCGGTAGATCGTGACGTGATCGACATCGAGGCCGCGTTCGGCGAGCGGCTCCTCGACATCCCGGTACGACAGGGCAAACCGCAGATACCAGCGGACCGCCAGGACGATCACTTCCGGTGGGAACCGGAACCCCGCAAACTCCGACGTCGGAACCGGTGGACAGCCACGACGTCGACGCATCACCCGATCATGACCGATCGGCAGCCGTCGGACAACGGACTCCGCCGATGCAACAGCCCCCCAGAACGTAAGGTGGTGTCACATTCTGTGTGCGGGTGACGTCAACCTGTGGCGGCGAGGTATCGGGGTGGACGTATCAGGCTCCCGGCGCGAATCGCTCACGGTGGCTTGGTTGCTCTGGAAGCAGAAGCGTTACACGCCCTTGTCGATTCCTGGCATTCCCCGACGCCGGCGCCAGCTGGCCTGGAGGTCCGGCCGTCATGCGGACGGTGTGGTGCCCGCCTTCCAGCCACGGAACGCCGCGAGCAGCTTGTCGCGCATGTCCGGCCGCAGGTCGTCCTCCGCCAGGGTGCCGGTGACCCGCACCGTCTCCCGCATCTGTTCGACATAGGCGTCGCAGCCGTCGCACAGTTCGAGATGCTCGCTGAACCGGCGGCGGGTGTCCGCGTCCAGCGTTCCTTCGAGATAGTCCGTGACCACCTCGACAAGCTCGTCCACAGAAGTATGACCCGGCACCGAAGCTCGCGTGTCAACCGGGTGGTTGTCGTGAGCAGCCGCGTCCGACACCTCACCGGCCGGGGGACCTCACCTGATCATCAAGGCCGGCGATCTAGATCAACTACAGTGACCAGTTACGAGGATGTGGCGGACGCGGTCCTGGGCGTCGCGTGCCCGACCACGGGCTCGGGCTCGGGCTCGGGCTTCGCAGTGGACCATCGCAGCCTGCGGCCTGGTGGCGGGAATGCTGAAGATCCACCGCATATCGGCGGGCTGCTACCGGAATCAGGGCTGGCCGGCGTGTCAACAAGGTCATGCCAGCAGTGCGACCGGCTTCGTGAGGCGGACGACGGAGAAGTGCCGGCGGTCGAGGGTCGCGATGGCGTCCGCGTCGAGGCGTTCGGCGATCGCGAGCACGGAGGCGTCGACGGCGCCGAGCGGGAAGTCGCTGTACTTCTCGACCAGCTCGACCATCCGGTCGAGGTCCTGGCGAGCAAGCGGGATCAGGCTGATCTGTCCGGTGCTGATGGAGCGCAGGAACGCGGCTTCGGCACGGGTGCCCTTCTCTCGTTCGAGCATGAAGCAGACTTCGGTCAGGACGGGATAGGGAACGAGTAGCGGCCGGGGCGTGTGCCGCATGAGAGCGACGCTGCGGGCGTGGTGCTCGTCGTCGGTGTCGGCGGCGGCGATCAGCGGCCTGGTGTCCCAGACGATCACTCGGGATTGCGCCCGAGCTCCGCGCGCAGGATCTCAGCCGAACGGTCGGCGAGGTCGCCCTTGCCGCTGGCCAACGCGCCGACGAAATCCGGCAATGGCCACTCGTCGCCGCCGCCCGCGGCGGGTGCGCTCTCGCGCACGAGAGCCAGGATCGGCGCCACCTGCGATTCGGGCAGGCGGTCGATCAGACTGTGCAGCTCGTCCCGCAAGGTGCTCACCTGTTGAGGATACGGCCGACGCGTGGCCAGCCACTGAGATCCGCCGGGACGCGAGCTGAACGGCGGATCGCAGCCCGCAGGGCCGCCACGGTCGCGGTGTGGGCCGCGCCGACGACGTAGACCAGGTTCTGGTCGGTGAGATCTTGGCGGAACTCGGCCGAGTCTCCGTAGCCGGGGCCGTCGCCGCCGGCGCCGGCGATCTCGACGAGGAACTGGTCGCGGACGGTGCGGAAGAATCGTTCGATCTTGCCGCGGCCCTCGGGCCGGCCGGGGGCCGAGTGCGTGAGTTTGATCCCGAGCTTGGCGCGGGCGCGTAGCAGCCAGGCGTCGACGAATGCGGAGCCGTTGTCGACGTAGATCCGTTCGGGGACGCCGCGGGCGGACAGCGCGGGGCGCAGCGCGGCGGCGAGCCGGACGGTGTCCTCGGCATGGCCCCACCGGTAGCCGACGACGACCCGCGAATGGTCGTCGATGAAGGCGAACAGGAACGTCTTGCGGCAGGCGAGGCGGGGACCGTGCAGAGCATCCCCGGTCCAGATCTCGTTCGGCCGGGACGCCTCGAACGGGCTGAACACGCCGGCCGGCCGGCGGCCAACTGGCGGGGGCCCAGGCCCATCCGGGTGAAGTAGCGCTGCAGCGTGCGCTCGTCCGGCGCCTAGCCCAGCTGCGTGGCCACAATCCGGCGGACCTGCGCCGCCGTGCGCTGCGGGTTCTCCCGCCGCAGGCCCGCCGCCAGCTCGAGCACCTCGGCCGGGGTCCGCGGCGCCGCCTGCCGCGGCGTGGGGACCAGCGCGTCGAACCCGCCCGCCCGCCAGGCCCGGATCCACCGGTCCAGCGTCCAGCGGGTCACCCGCATCGGCTTCCCGTCCGGCCCGACGTGTTCGGCAGCGGCGATCCGGCGGACCATCGCGCCCCGCTGCCGCCCTGTCAGCGCCGGGTCCGCCGCCTCCCTGACCAGCATGTAACGGAACAGGGCGCTCTCCCGCGCCCGTTCCACCCTGCTCTGCGTCTCCTCGTCGGCCACCAGGCCTCCTCCGCGTCCGTGGACACACGACCCGCGCAGGCTCCCAACCAGCGGCTATCCGGCATAAGAGACAACTCGTATTGATCCACGATCACGGCGACGACACCCCAGAGGTGATCATCGAGGGGGCGAGCAGGGTCCCGTTCGTCACCGCCACCGCCGCCAGCCACGGCGACACCCCCGCCAGCGACGGCCAACGGACGGCGACCGCCACCGCGGCCCCCACCACCGCCGCCACCGCGTCCGCGAACCCCGACCCGGGGC
>NZ_CDXDOS010000323.1:0-3345 GCF_978021245.1 Frankia sp. CoBUL1 | reverse complement strand
CAACTTTGAAAAGGCTCAATGATAGAGATTGCCGCAAAGGCGATTAAGCGAACACGTCCTGTAGCCAGTCGGTCCAGGCCTGAGTAGTCTTCGCCTGGTCGGTGCCGGGGGCGAACAGGTGCAGGGCGATGCCGATCGGGGCGCCGAAGGCGTTGCGGCCGAAGAAGCGGTACAGCCCGTCGCCGGTCCGCAGGCCAAGGAAGTGGGGATGCAGGTAGTCGACCACGGCGTCCAGCGGGTCGATGCCCGGGAGGGTGAGGCGCACCGCGTCGCCTTGGCCGACCTCGTCGGCGACGCCTAGCTCGTGGCGCAGCCGGACAAACGCGTCCGGCGCGGTCGAGGACGCCGGCGCGTCGGCCGCGACGTAGGTCACCGGCCGGCGGCTGAAGTACCGCAGGTACTGACCGAGCGTGTGCAGGTAGAAGTCGGTGTGCTGGCTGGCGCCGTCGTACTGGTTCTCCCAGTCGTCGACGAAGATCCCGCTGTGGACGTAGCGGAAGGAGGTCGTGCCGCCGTCCCGGCCCTCGATCACATGTTCCAGCTGGTTGAACCAGCCGTCCGCACCCT
Organism: Frankia sp. CoBUL1; assembly: GCF_978021245.1. Lineage (NCBI taxonomy): Bacteria > Bacillati > Actinomycetota > Actinomycetes > Frankiales > Frankiaceae > Frankia > Frankia sp. CoBUL1. Next base: position 2,778 of record NZ_CDXDOS010000323.1, on the reverse strand, counting down.
CCACCCGGGTGACGAGGTGGTGCGGCGGATCCCAGACGGTGACCGTGCCCCCGAAGGGCGCGGCGCCACCCTGGCGGGGCTCGAACTCCATCGGCCACAGCCATCCGCCGTTACCGGTGGTCACGGCGTCCCAGTACTCCTCCGGGGAGGTGGACAGCACACCCTCGCGGCGGATCTCGAACTCACGGGACATCTCTGGTTCTCCTTGGTTGCGCTGGGGCCATCGGTTCCGGTTGGGCCGGCTGCGTTGGTGGGACCGGCTGCGTTGGTGGGGCTGTCGATGCCGGTGGGACCGGCGGTGCCGAGGCCGAGGATGCTCTCCCCCGCCTCGGATCCCGCATCGGAGCCGACAGCCACCCGCTCGGGCCGCGTGACGCTCGGGTGCAGGGCGACGACGAAACGGTGGGAGCGCCCGCCCGTGGCGGTGGTGTCGTGGTACCTGCCGACGAGGGCGGCAACCGTCTCCCCGAGCTCCGCTGCGAACGCGGCGCGGTCCGCGGCGGAGGCGAACCGGATCTCGCTGTCGATCGCGAACGTCGCCAGCCGCTGCCGGGCGGCGGTGGCACCGGTGATGAGGTCGCCGACCTCCCGCACCAGCCGGGCACCGAGCGCTAGCAGCCATCGGGCAGAGCGCTGATCCGGCGACCGGCCGGGATCCGGGGCGACCGCCGGCAACGCGGTCGGCGAGATCACATAGGAGGCCGCCGTCGCCCGTAGTACGCGCTCGGTGCAGTTGCCCCTTCTGCGTTCCTCGACGAGTTCGACCAGCCCGTGACGCTCCAGGGCCCTCAGGTGGTAATTGACCCGCTGACGTGACAGCCCCACGGGAGTGGCCAGGGTGCTGGCCGAACCCGGCTCCGTGAGCGCGGCCAGCAACCTCGCCCGGACCGGGTCGAGCGCGGCCCCCGCTGCGGCCGGGTCATCGATCACTGCGACCTCCAACATGCGCCTCATCATCCTACCGAAAATTTTCCTTGTCAAGAAGGACAATCATGTCGGCGCAGATCCGGCGCAGACCCGAAGCAGGTACGGAACAACCGTCGCGCCCCTCCGCGAGTCATCGCCCGAATGGCGGGGCGTAGGTTCGTCCTGAAATGCCACCCGGGCTCGCGGAGGTCGGGACAGCCCCGTCTCGGGCCTGAAGCCCGTCCGTGCGGGCCAGGACCAGTCCGGCCCGCGGTCACGAGAGACAGGACGCAAGAACCGATGTCGACCTTCGGGCCGGACTCCTCCGTACCATCCACGCCACCATCCACGCCCCGCCCGACCGGACTACCGGACGGGCGCGACGGCCGCCCGTCGACGTCGGCGGAGAACCGGCCCGCGCCGCGGCGCGCCCGGCCGGCCCCGCGCCGGCTGCGGGTCGTCCGCGTCACCCCGCTCACCGGGGACATGGTGACGGTGACACTCGGTGGGCCGGCGCTGGCCGGATTCTCGCTGCCCCGGGCCGCGCAGCACGTGAAGATCTTCCTGCCGGCCGACGGACAGACCGAACCGACCGTTCCGAGCTGGGGGCCGGACGGACGCCCCGTCTTCCCGGCGGGTACACCCCGCCCGATCGTGCGGACCTACACCCCGCGCCGGTTCGACGCTGAGGCCCTCGAACTGGACATCGAGATGCTCCTGCACGGCGAGGGTCCGGCCGGGCGGTGGGCGGGTACCGCCCGGCCCGGTGACCATCTCGCCATCGCCGGACCGGGGGGTGGATACGAGGTGCGGACGTCGGCCGCGCATCACCTGCTCGCCGCCGACGAGACCGGCCTGCCCGCGCTGGCGACGGTGCTGGAACGGCTGCCCGCTCGGGTACCGGTGACCGTGGTGGCGGAGGTTCGCGACGCCGGCCGCCGACGGGCTCTCCCGGTCACCCCCGCGACGACCGTCACCTGGCTGCACCGTGACGGCGGGGTTCCCGGCATGCTGCTGGCCGAGGCCGTCGAGGCCGTACCCCTGCCCGCCGGCACCGCGGCCTGGGTGGCCTGCGAGGCCACGGCGGTACGCCGGATCCGCCGTCACCTGCTCGCCGCGGGGCTGGACCGCGCCGACCTGTCGACCCGCGGCTACTGGCGGCTGGGTGCGGCGGACCATCCCGATCATGACTACGGGGAGGGCGAGGCGGCGGATGTCACCCGTGGCGGCGAGGGACGGATCGATCGGCTGCGCCGCACCCTCGGGCCGCTGAAGCAGCGTGCCGAAACCGCCGCGCGCGGCCTCGGGGCGACCGTGAAGGCCCGCGCCGCCGAGCGCCGGCAGTGACCGGGTCGGCACCGGCTTCGACCGCCCGATCCTCGACCACCCGATCGTGGGTGCGGCATTTCGGTGGAACGCGTCCCAGGGCCTTCGCCCTCCAAACTCGCCCTCCAAACAACCTGTAGCCGATGCAACCGGGCTCCGTCACGGCGGACAACCCGACCGCATGGCAGGCTGGTCGCGTACCAGCGCACACCGCCCGACCACGGGGATCCACCGCGCCACGGCATTCCGACAAGCCGTCGCACGGACAAGGCGACGAACGGACCGGACGACGGCGCTCGGGGACGACCCGTCGGGGAATGACGGCACGGTGGCGGGTGGACCCGGTACGCGAATGGTGCCCGTCGGCGAAGAGGGGCCATGACGGAGGACAGCGCGAGACCCCCTGCCGGGCCTCCCATCGTCGGGGAATCCGGGTCGGTGAATCTGCCGGCTCCCCGGGTGACCGCGCTACCCCGGCGGTTCCCGGCGCCCGGCGCCCACCGTGATCCGCTCCGGCTCCCACACCTGGTCGGCCCGCCCCCCGGG
>NZ_CDXDOS010000322.1:0-3365 GCF_978021245.1 Frankia sp. CoBUL1 | reverse complement strand
GTGCTCATCCACACCGAGCACCGCCGCACCACCTAAACAGCCACTACACGAACAACACATCGGCGATCGCTAAACGTCACGGGCTGTTACGCGGAAAGGCTCACTGCGCTGAGGAAGGCCTGGAGCTGCTGGAGATCTACGTCGATCGCAACACCGGAGACCAGGACGCAAGCCGAGATGCCTTCAACGTTCTCATCGACCACATCGGCACGGCGGACGGCGCGGTTGTCATCGTGCCGTCGTTCGATCATCTGAGCACTACGCCAAGTGTCCGACTGGCCTTCACTACGGCCATCGAGCAGATGGGCGGACATGTCCAGGCGCTGAACCAGAGCCCAGTCAGGCAGTAGCCGCCCCTACAAGCCAGGAGCCCCACACCGCCAGCGTCGCCGGTGTGGGGCTTCCTGCTTTTGTGATCTAGGTCACACAGAGGTGAGCGTGACGATCTTAGGTGATCACGTTTTTTTGTGTGGGTAATGTGTGGGAAGATCACAATTTTCGCTGATCCACAGCCCTGTGACCAGGGGTTTTGCTCCCGCGGAAGGACTCGAACCTTCAACCTGCCGGTTAACAGCCGGCTGCTCTGCCAATTGAGCTACGCGGGATCGGGTGCCGTGCACCTGACGTCGTCAGCCTACCTGAGGTTCGGGCGGTCTTGGACGTGGGGTAGGAATCAACCCGACGGCACAACGTCAAGCGGCCGGCGGCCATCCGCCTGCACGTCCCTCGGTCTCCTGGGAGGCAACATGCGTATCAGGCCCAGCGTCATCCTGGCCCTCGGTCTCGGATACGTCCTCGGCGCCCGGGCCGGCCGGGAGCACTACGACGCCATCATGCGGCAGGTCCGTGACCTCCAGGAGCGCCCGGAGGTCCAGAGCGTGGCGGGACTCGTCTCCGCGCAGGCGGCCACCGTCTACCAGAAGGCCCGGGACCTGCTTGGTGCCCATGCCGGGCAGTCCGCGACCAGGCTGTTCGCTCCCCTCGGCTCGCACAGCTCCAACGGTGTCGGATCCAACGGCGTCGGTTCGGTCGGTGCCCGCTGATCGAGGAACCCTCGCGCCGGAGACCCCGGAGACCCCGGAGACCACCGATGAGCGGTCCCGGCGGGACATGCCGATGAGGCAGGCGAGGCCGAACGGGCCGGGACGACCGCACGCCTCCGGTCATCCCGAGACTCCGGACGGCGCACCGTCCGCCCTCGCCGGTCTTGTGGACCTGTTGGGTCGGCGTTTCGCCCTCGCCGTCTACTGGAACCTGCGCGGGACGGCCCTGCCGTTCCGCGCGCTCGTGGCGCGGCTCGACGCGCCGCAGGCCCAGGTGACCCAACGCCTGCGGGAGCTGCGCGAGGCCGGCCTCGTCGAGGTGGACGAGGCCGGCGAGTACCGGCTGACCGCGCACGGCCGTCGCCTGCAGGGAGTGCTGGAACCGCTGGCGGCCTGGGCGGACGACTGGTCCGGGCTGAGCCCGCGCCAGCGCACGCCCCGAGGATCAGCCACCCAGGGTCATGGTGAGCCCTAAGTTCGGTGGACTCCCGCTTGGCGGCAATATCCCGACATCGCGGAATGATCGCTATCGAGAGGCATCTCGTGACAGCAAGATCACAGCTTGTCTTGAGCTCGTTTTAAGGATCTCTTAGGCCCAGCGGGGTGCGCTGGTCCTTGTCGCCCGGCTGGCTGGCGAACTGGAGCAGCCTCACCCACCAGAGGTAACCCCGGCTTCTGGTGGGTCTCCCCAGCCCGGGTCGCGGCTCGTCCCAGCCGCGACCCGGGCTCAGCCCTGCCCGCCGCGCGAGGCCGTCGTGGACCGGTGTGCGCGCGAGGCCGTCGTGGACCGGCGTGAGGTCAGCCGCCGGTGAGCCGTTCCCGCGCTTCGGCGAGCCGCCGCAGGGTGGTCTCCCGGCCGAGCGCCTCCAGCGACTCGAACAGGGGCAGTCCCACGCTCCGCCCGGTCACGGCGACCCGCACCGGTGCCTGCGCCTTGCCGAGCTTGAGACCGTGCCGCTCGCCCACCTCGGTGAGTCCGGCCTTCAACGTCTCGGCCTCCCACTCGATCTTGTCGTAGAGGTCGCGGACGTCGGCGAGCAGTTCCGCCGCCGGCCCCTTCATCGCCTTGGCCCAGGCCGCGTCGTCGATCGGTGCCTCCGGCAGGAAGAGGAAGTCGACCATCGGCACGATCTCCGACAGCACGGAGACCCGGCTCTGCGCCAAGGGGGCGAGAGCGGCGAACGCGTCCGCGTCGAACGCGGCCGGCTCCCACGGCGCGGCCGGCGCCGAGAGCCAGGGCCGGACCGCCTCGATGAACTCCGCGACGCTCAGCCGCCGGATGTACTCACCGTTGAACGCCTTGAGCTTCTTCTCGTCGAAGAACGCCGGCGATGGCTTCACGTCGGCAAGGTCGAAGGTGGACTCGATCGTTTCCCAGGGCACGATCTCGTCCTCGCCGGGCGGGGCCCAACCGAGCAGCATCAGGTAGTTCTTCATGGCGGCGGGCAGGTATCCCTCGTCCCGGTAGGACTCGAGCGCCACCTTGTCGCGCCGCTTCGACAGCTTCTGGCGCTTCTCGTTGACGATCACCGGGACGTGCGCCCACACCGGCGGCGCGTCCGCGCCGAGCGCTGCCCAGAGCAGCTGCTGCTTAGGGGTGTTCGACAGGTGTTCCTCACCCCGGATGACGTGGGTGATCCCCATCTCCAGGTCGTCGACGACGTTGGCGAGCAGGAACACCGCCGACCCGTCGGCCCGCGCGACCACGAAGTCCTCGATGGTCTCGTTCGGGAACTCCGGCGTGCCGCGGATGAGGTCCTCGACGATCGTCACGCCGTCGTCCGGCGTGCGAAAGCGCAGCGCCCGGCCGGGACCCGGGGCGAGCCCGCGGTCCCGGCAGAATCCGTCGTAGCCGCGCTGCGCGTTGCCGGTGCGTTCCGCCAGGGCCTCGCGGGTGCAGCCGCAGTAGTAGGCGAGACCCTCGGCGTGCAGCCGTTCGGCCGCGGCCCGGTGCCGGTTGGTGCGTGACGACTGCAGCACCGGACCCTCGTACCCGCCGGGGCTGATGCCGAGCCAGTCCAGCGCGCTGATGATGCCGTCGGTCCACTCCGGCCGGTTGCGGGACGCGTCGGTGTCCTCGACGCGCAGCACGAAGTCGCCGCCGGCGCGCCGCGCGACCAGCCAGTTGAACAGCGCCGACCGCGCCCCACCCACATGGAAGATGCCGGTGGGAGATGGCGCGAATCGAACCCGTACCCGCCCAGATCCCATGCCGCGCAGCGTACAGCGGATCTCGACGGGCGAACCGGGCGTGGGCCGATGGTGACCGGCCGCGGAACCGGTCTCCCGGGCGGCCGGCCACGCCCCTGCTCAGCCGAGGAG
>NZ_CDXDOS010000321.1:0-3367 GCF_978021245.1 Frankia sp. CoBUL1 | reverse complement strand
GCCCTGGGCGAGAAGGGCACATCTTCCGCAACATCGCAGGCATGTCCCCGGCAAATTTGCTGGCGTGTAGGCGGTGGCGAGGTGAGCTGTTCGCGCACGATCCTGACAGCGGAAGATGGCCGTACTGCACGCCACTGGTCACAGCGGCCATCAGCCGTCAGAACGGACCGAGGAACCCCAGGGCAGACATGCGGCGTACGCGACGGCCATGGGTCCTCACCGACGCCTCCGGGTCGCCCCTTCAAGGATCTTGGTGATGTCCTCGACGGAATCGTGGACACCGGACGCGATGCTCATCACGAGGTCGTAGGCCTCGTCGTTGGTCAGCGTCAGGCGACGGCCGTTGACACCGTAGAAGGCGATCAGACCGGCAAGGGCGAGCCGCTTGTTCCCGTCGACGAGGGCATGGTTGCGAGCCAGTGAATGCAGGAGCGCGGCGGCCTTGCCGTCAAGAGAGGGATAGGCGTCCCGGCCGAACACCGTCGCCCGCGGGCGCGCGAGAGCGGATTCGAGCAGGCCGTGGTCCCTGACCACCGGATCGGAACCGATGGCCCGCTCGGCGATGTACAGCAGTTCGCGAAGCGTCAGGTAGATCATTCGCCGAGCCAGCGGAGCGCCTCGGCGTACCGCGGCAGCTCCTCGTCCAGCACCTGATCCAGCAGTTCCGCCCGGCTGTGTGCCTCGATGTACTCCCGGATCGCCTCCCGGGCGATCTCCTGCATCGACCGCTGTTCCAACTCCGAACGCAGACGCAAAGCCTCTGCCTCGTCATCCGTCAAGCGCAGTGTCATCGCCACCACCCGACGGTATCACCGCTGATACCGCCACTGGGACTCGTGCCATGGTCGCGACGCCCGGTTCCTATCCGATCTTCTTGGCGTTCGCATCGCCGTGTAGCCGGACCGCCGGATCTTCGCGTGGACGGGCTCGACGGAAACGGTCGGGCCGTTGACCTGCAGGTTTAGGTTCGCATTAGTGCTGGTTTGGTGCACTCACCGACGCCAAAGAAGATCGACATATGCCATAACCTGCGGCTTGACTACCCAATGGGGCGGTCTGCAACCAGCGAGGCCGATGGCTGCAGTACATCGACCTGCGACTGTGGGTTCGAGTCTTGTTGGGTCGACCCCAGCCGCGCTTGATCATAAGGTCCATGCCTCGCCCACCAGCGAGTGTTGCGCGAGTTGCACCGCTCGGCCGCCGCATCACCGGCGTCGTCGCGCCGGGCGCACCCTTCCCCTCACGGCAGACTCGGAGATCCAGGAGGATCAGCCCGGGGCGAGGCGCGCTGTCCGTTAGCCGATACTAGTAGGACTTCGTTAGGTGACTCCGGATAGGTGTTGTGTGACGGTGGGTGTGTGGGTGAAGGGTCGTTGGCAGGTGGGGCAGGCGCCGGTCCAGACGGCGGGCAGGGCCTGGAGGGTGCGGAGGACTCCGTAGAGGGTCAGGCCGGCGCAGGGACTTTTGGGGTTCGTCTCAGCTGGGTGCAGAGTGCTTGGGCGATGCTGACGAGGGTGACGTGGTGGTGCCAGCCGGTGAAGGTGCGTCCTTCGAAGTGGTCGAGGCCGAGGCCGTCTTTGAGTTCGCGGTAGTCGTGTTCGATCCGCCAGCGGATCTTCGCGAGGCGGACAAGATCGCGCAGGGGGATGCCGGTGGGCAGGGTGGACAGCCAGTAGTCGGTGGGTTCGGGCTGGCCGGGGGGCCATTCGGCGAGCAGCCAGCAGGCGGGCAGGCTCCGGTCGGGGTTACGGGTGATGTTCCGGCCCGCGGGGCGGACCCGGAGCGCGAGGAAGCGGGACCGCATCCCCACCGTCGGGTTGGCCGGGGTCCGGTGGGTGCCGTGACGCCAGGTCACAGACCGGCCGGCGCGGCGGCCGACGGCCATGACCAGGGATTTCAGATCGCGGGGCGGGTCGGGGTAGGCGGGTGTGGGCCGCCGGCTGTTTCCCGGGTAGGGGGCGGTGACCGGCACCGCGTCGGCCGGGTAGGCGGTCGCGGTCGGCTTCACCGCCAGCACGTAGGGGATGTTCCGGTCGGTCAGCCCCTGGCGGAACTCGGCGGCGTCGCCGTAGCCGGCGTCCGCCACGACCGGCCGCACAGGCATGCCCCAGCCGGCCAGTTCGTCGATCATGTCCAGGGCGAGCCGCCATTTCTCCCGGTGCCGCGCCTTGTCGGGGATCGCGGCCCGTTCCCGCCGGGCCCGGGCGGCGGCGACCTCGGTCGGGTCGGTCAGGGTGGTGTCGTCCCAGGAGGTCGGGAGGAACAGCCGCCGGTCCACCGCGGCCGACGCCCAGTCGGTGACCGCGTGCACCGACACCCCGATCTGACAGTTACCGACCTTGCCCAGGGAGCCGGAGTACATCCGGGCCACCCCCGGCGACGCCGGCCCGTCCTTCGGGAAACCGGTGTCGTCCACGACCAGCGCGACCGGATCGAGGAACCCGGCCGCCCAGCCGGCGAGGCGCCGCCGGACCTGGCGGTAGTCCCAGGTCGAGCTGGTCACGAACTGCTGCAGCTGCTGAGGGTCCACACCGAGGCGGGCGGCCATCGGGACCATGCTCTTGCGCTTGCCGTCGGTCAGCAGCCGTTGCATAAGAGCGCCCGATAGCGGCGCTCATGCCGCCTCACCTTGCGGTGAGGCACTCCCGGTCTGACCGGCCGGAGCCGTGCCGGGTTCCCGTTTCCCAGCCGCCCGCCCCGCGGACGGGGTCTTACGGTCGGCTCCACGGGCGTTTACTGTCTCCGACGTACTGGCGGCGACGAGGTTGGACAGGTTGACCGCGGCGTTCAGGTCGCGGTCGCCTACCAGCCCGCAGGACTGGCAGGCGAGGATACGGTCCGACAGGGTGAGGCCTGGGTTTCGCCAGCCGCAGTCGGAACAGGTCTTCGAGCTTGGATACCAGCGGTCCGCGACACAGAAGTTCCAGCTCGCCCTGATGAACGGCCAAAAAATCCAGATGAAAACGACGGAATCCGCACCCGATGAATTAACCGAGGACGAAACAGCAGCATCGGTGGCCAGCCGCCCCCAGGACGCCGGCGGCCTCCAACACACGATCCATATTCTCGAAGGAGTAGCCGCAGACGGCAAAAATTGGATCCGCCGCATCGAGTCCGCATGACTATTCTCGGAATTCGCACATCATGCAAAATTCATCAGGCCGAGACTGGCAGCTACGACGCTCCGCGCCATGGAAATCGAGGATGGGTCTCCTCCATCCACTCGCGGAAGCGACGGACCCGCTCCTTATGGTTCGCTTTTCGGGGCTTCATGGCATCCGTGCACGGGCCTGACTCAGGAGCACCACACTTTGGGCACACAACGAGCCTGGCCCGCTCGACGGTCACCGGATCAGACGGGGACCCG
>NZ_CDXDOS010000320.1:0-3396 GCF_978021245.1 Frankia sp. CoBUL1 | reverse complement strand
CACCACAGGAAGGGGTTCGAGGGCGGGGCCGGCGGGGGCTTTCCCGCCGGCTGTGGCGCAGGCGTTCAGGTAGCCGGTCAGGAACGCGAGGGGTTCACGGCCGTTGCGCTCGGCGGTGGCGACGATGGTCCAGACCCGGGCGGCGAGGTGCGCGGCCCACTCGGCGTGCGCGCCGTAGTAGTTCTTCCGCCCGACTACCGGGGTCCGCAGCGCCCTCTCGGCAGCATTGTTATCAAGATCCAGGTTGGGGAGGTGTCGGTGGCGGGCCAGCCCGTCCCATTCCCGGTCCAGGGTCGCCAGGACCTTCTTCGCCGCCGGGTGCAGGCTGTGGATCGCCGCCTCCGTGTGCCGCGCCGTGTCGATCGCCCTCAGCGCGGCCTCGAACGCGCCGGCGGCCTCGCGGTACCCGCTGGTTGTGGGCTGCTCGGCGGCGAGGGCGCGGTGAGCGAGGTAAAGCATCCCGATCCGGGCGACCCACTGGTCGGCCCAGTACCGCAGTTGGAGGGGGGCGTCCCCGGCCCGGATGAAGTACCGGCGGATGTGTGCCCAGCACCAGAGCGGGTCGACCCCGTCGATACGGCCCAGGGACTGGTAGACGGTGTAGAAGTCCGACGGGACGACGAGGCGACGCCCGTCGGGGAGCGCCCCGGCGGCCCGGTCGATCCCGAAGTGCTTCTCGACCGGCGCAGCCGAGCGGGTCGGGTCCATCCGGAACACCACCGTGTCGGCGGCGACGAACACCCACAGCCACCAGCGGGTCCCGTCCTTGCCCTCGACCCGCTCGAACACCCGCCACGCCGTCTCGTCCGCGTGGACATGGCCGGCGGCGGCGTTACGCGCCACGATCTGCTCGTCGAGCCCGCCGAGCAGGCCATGCACGTCCTTCAACGCCCCGCACAGGGTGCCCTCGGCGACCTCAAGCCCGTCGGCGGCCAGCGCCCGGGCGATCCGGTGCAACGGCAGGCCCAGGACATACTTCTCGTAGCGAAGTCGGGCGAGGAACCCCGCGGTGAACCGGCCCTTGGGAACCGGTTTGGGTGGCACCGGTACGGTCACCGTCCGCGGCCCCGGACATGTGCAGCACCGCCGATACCGTCGCCGCCGATGCACGATCCGGGTGATCACGACCTGCCAGTCGACCTGTTCGCTGTCGTCGGTCCCCAACGGCGCGAACGCCACCCCGCACCCGGCGCAGGCACGGTCGACCTCGGGCACCTCATGGATCTCCTCCCGGGTCCGCAGATGCGAGTAGTCCCGCCGGCCATGCCCCCGGCTCCCCGGCCGCTGCCCGCGTCTACGCGCCGGCCGGCATCCCCACCGCCCGAATCCTGCCGATCCTCAGGTTTCTCACCCGCAGCAGACGACGGACCGGTCCTCTCCGAGGAACGACCGAACAGCATCCGGGACAGCACCACGACCTGCTCGCTCAACTCCTCGACCCGCAGCTGCAACTGCCCGACACAGGCCTCGGCCTTCCCCGCACACTCCTCGGCCCGCTCGGCACGCCCACGCCAGTACGCCACCTCAGTGACATCATCGGCGACAGACAGAACAAACACACCACCCAGGACACATCACCAGCATCCCCGATATCAGGAACTACACCCGACAGATCACGAAGAGCCCACAACCCCCCACCAGCCATCCCGCGGGCACTCCGCCCGACTCCCGCCACAGCCACGACACCGCCACACGGCGGAACCAGCCACTCCACGCCATCACCGAATACTTATCCCTGCCCAGTTCAGCGGAGTCCGTTATGCAGTTGCGCCGCCGACCAACTGGGTCGTGTCTATAAGGCGGTTGGAGAATCCCCACTCGTTGTCGTACCAGCCGAAGATGTGTACGTGGCGCCCCTCGATAACCTGCGTGAGCAGGGAGTCGAAGATGCATGACGCCGGATCCTTGACGATATCCGCGGAAACGACCGGGTCCGCAGTGTAGCGCAGGATTCGTGCAAGTTCACCGTCCGCCGCCTTGCGGAAAAGCGAGTTGACCTCCTCCACCGTCGTCTCACGGTCCACCCGGACGGTCAGGTCGGTCAGCGAGCCAACGGGAACAGGAACCCGCACCGAGTACCCGTCGAGCTTGCCCTTCAGGCTTGGGAGCACGAGGCCGATCGCACTGGCGGCATTGGTGGTGGTCGGGATGGTGCTGAGGTTGGCCGCACGGGCGCGCCGGGGGTCGGGGTGCGGGCCGTCCTGCAGGTTCTGATCCTGCGTGTAGGCGTGGATCGTGGTCATGGTGCCGCACTCGATGCCGAGCCCGTCATCGAGCACCCGGGCCATGGGAGCCAGGCAGTTCGTCGTACACGAAGCGTTGGAGACGACCGTGTGCTTCTGGGGGTCGTACAGGTCATCGTTGATACCGATGACGAGGGTGAGATCCGCGTTCTTTGCCGCAGCGGAGACGACCACCTTCGAGGCGCCGGCATCGATATGCGCCCGGGCCTTGGCTGCGTCGTTGAACACGCCCGTCGACTCGATGACAACGTCGACTCCGAGGCGGCGCCACGGCAGCTGTGCCGGGTCGCGTTCGCTGAGAACCTCGACCACGGTGTCCCCGACCCTGAGCGATGAGCCCTCCGCCGCGACCTGCTGCGGCAGCAGCCCGTACACGCTGTCGTACTTCAGCAGGTCCGCCAGACTCTGCGCGCTGGCCAGGTCGTTGACCGCGGCCACGCGGATGTCGGCACCGGAAGTGAGCAGCGCACGGAAGTAGCTACGGCCGATACGGCCGAAGCCATTGATTCCCACAGTGATTGTCATGATTCCCATTCCGATTGCTAGGAGCCTCGTAGCGTAGGTGTCTTACTTTCGGTAAGTGTCGATATATCCCTCACATAAAAAGATCGAGGCGATTAGACTCCGGCGAACTCGGCGAGCGAATCAAAGCCGGCCGCACGCGTGACTGATTTTTCCTGTTCAAAGCTCACAGCATCGGCAGATCATTCTGATCCCGTCGCCTGGCGAGCATCTCCGCCGCATCCTTACGGACGCATCCTAGAAATAGGGCGTGACACTCCAATGGTTCGCTGCCAGTTTCCTCGATTGCAAGTCTGAAGAACTCACCCTGTCAGGCTTCCACGGCACTCCAATGCTTGGCTTGATAGAATAATTAGCTATGCCCATCCCCGAGGGTTTACCTCTTCCCTATACAGCTATAACTGTTCCCGTAACTGTGCGCGCCTCTCCAGGGCAACATGTCACCTGCACAAGTCCGCCGGCCGGGACTACACGCAATGCGTACACCGCCAGGCTCGCCGTCGACGCGGGTGCTGCAGTTCGCCGAGATGAGGATCTGACCACAGGTCAGTGATCATGCCGGCTTGCGCCGGCACCCTGGCCTGATGAGGATGTTGGTGCCGTCCGGTCCGACGTCGTCCCTCTGTGGTGC
>NZ_CDXDOS010000319.1:0-3400 GCF_978021245.1 Frankia sp. CoBUL1 | reverse complement strand
GTTTCCCCCCGGCCCCGCGTTCTCCGTCCGCGCGGCGGTGCCTCCCACGTAGGCGAACCGGACGCCGTCCAGGACCACCTCGCCGGCCAGCCGTCCGACCGGTCGCGGGTACTCGGCCGACGGCGTCGAGGTCGGAGTCCGCAGCAACTCGGAAAGCCGGCGCAGACCGACCCGGGCCTGCTGATAACCGTCGAACACCTGGGACAGTTGCTGCACCGGCGCGAAGAAGAGGTCCACGTAGAGCAGGAACGCGAGTAGTGCTCCCGGCGACAGGGATCCGCCGACGGCCAGGTGGGGGCCGATTCCCAGCACGAGAGCACCCGCGATCCGGGAGAGGAACTCGACGAACGGGAAGTAGAGAGCGATCATCCGTTGTGCCCGCAGCCGCGAGCGGCGGTAGCTGTCCGCGAGCTCGCGGAACCTCACCTGGTTGACCGCTTCCCGGCCGAACGCCTGGGCGATGCGCAGCCCGGTCAGGTTCTCCTGCAGCGATGCGTTGACGGCGCTGACCCGTTCCCGGGACTCGGTGTAGGCGGCGGAGGAACGACGCCGGAACACCACCGTCGCCACGATCAGGATCGGCAGTACGGCGACGACGACCAGGCCGAGCTCGGCGTCCAGCACGATCAACGCCACCAGGACGCCGAAGAAGGACAGCAGGCTGACGATGGCGGTGGTCAGGCCGGTCTGCAGGAAGGTCGACAGGGCGTCGACATCGGTCGTCATCCGGGTCATGATCCGGCCGGCGAGCTCGCGCTCGTAGTAGTCGAGTCCGAGGCGCTGCAGCTGCGCAAAGGTCTTCACCCGCAGGATGTAGAGCAGCCGCTCCCCCATCCGGCCCGTGACACGGGTCTGCCACACCTGCACCGCCCAGTTGACCAGCACCACCGCCAGCGCGACACCGGCGGTGGCGAACAGGACGTCACGTGCCCCGACGCTCACGCCGGCGTCGACGGCATGCCGCACCAACGCCGGCAGGGCGAGACCCGCGACGGCGTCTGCCGCCACCAGCAGCAGCAGGCCCAGGATGAGCGGCCAGCGGACCACGGCCAGCAGCCGGTGCAGCGAGAATGCCGGGTCGGGGCGGCCGCCGCAGCCTGGTCGACCCGCGGCTCGTCGAGCGCCGGGGGCAGGGCGTCGACCCGGGCGAGCAGGTCGGGGGTCGCCGGCATGTCACCGAAGGGGCCCCCGCCGCCGAGCTCCCGGCCGAGACCGCCCCGGGTAGCACCACCCCGGAGACCATTTCCCTTTCCTTTCCCTTGCCTACTTCCTTGCCTGTCCAGAGCCTTTTGCGTCTGATTTATCCCTCTGGACAGGCAAGAAAGGCCGGGGTCGGGGGCCGGGGACGAGAGCTGGTCAGAAAGGCCCTCGCCGGGGCCGGCGAGCAGATGGCGGAACAGAGGACATCGGGCCGTCAGTTCGGCCTCTGTCCCGACGTCGACGATCCGGCCGGCGTCGAGCACGGCGATCCGGCCGGCGAGGCGCAGGGTGGAGCGCCGGTGCGCGATGAGCAGAGTGGTGCGGCCACGCATGATCGTCCGAAGCGTGTCATGGATCTCGGCCTCGATCCGGGCGTCCACGGCCGAGGTCGCGTCGTCGAGGAGCAGGACGCGGGGATCGGTGAGTAGCGCGCGGGCGAGCGCGACGCGCTGGCGCTGGCCGCCGGAGAGAGTCAGGCCCTGTTCTCCCACGACGGTGTCATAGCCGTCGGGCAGGCCGCGGATGAAGACGTCCGCCTGCGCCGCCCGCGCAGCCGCGATGATCTGGTCGTCCGTGGCACCCGGCCGGCCGTAGGCGATGTTCGCGCGCACCGTGTCGGAGAACAGGAAACTGTCCTCGAAGACGACCCCGATCTGCGCCCGCAGCGACGACAGTGTCACCGTGCGGATGTCCACACCGTCAAGGCGGACCGTCCCGGCCTGGGGGTCGTAGAACCGCGGCAGCAGCATCGCAACCGTCGACTTGCCCGAACCGGACGTGCCGACGAGGGCGACCGTCTCCCCCGGTTCGATCCGCAGGCTCACGTCCCGCAGCACGGGGCGAGACGGAACGTAGCCGAACGTGACACTGTCCAGGTCGACCAGCCCGCGGATCCGGCCAAGGCGCACGGCGTCCGGCCGGTCCATGATCGCCGGCTGCGAATCGATGATCTCGAAGATGCGTATCGTGCTGGCCTTGGCCTGCTGGCCCACGGTGAGCAGACCGGCGAGGGTCCGCGTCGGCCCGATCAGGGCGCCGAGATAGGTGCTGAACGCGAGGAAGGTACCGAGGGTGATCCGGTCCGTCAGCGCCAGCCAGCCGCCGAGCGCCAGCACCGCGACCTGACCGAGCGCGGGAACGGCCTGCATCGCCGCACCGAACCTGCTGGTGATGCGCACCGCACGCATCCGAAGCGCGAACAGCCACCGGGCGTCCACCGCCAGCCGGTCCAGCTCGCGGGCCTCCTGTCCGAACCCCTTCACCACCCGGACGCCGGCGACGGCTTCTTCGACCACTCCGGCAACCTCGCCAGCCTGCTGCTGCGCCGCCCAGGTCGCCGGGAAGACCGTGCGTCGGGCGCCGTAGCCGACGATGAACAGCGCCGGCCCCAGCGCGAGCGCGATGACGGTGAGCAGCGGGGACAGCCAGGCCATCACCACAAGGGACACGACGAAGAGCACCAGGTTGCCGCTCATCATCGGCAGGTAGGACAGCAGACCCTGGACCACGGTGACGTCCGAGATCGCCCGGCTCACCACCTGCCCGGTCTGGAGCTGGTCCTGCCGGGCCCCGTCGAGGCGCTCGATGGCGCTGAAGACGGCGTCGCGCAGATCATACTGGACGTCGAGGGAGAGCCGACCACCGACGTAGCGTCGGACGAACGCGGCGGCGAAGACGACGACCCCGGCCCCGAGCAGAATGGCGACGTAGGGTGCGAGAGAGTGGCGGTGCGTGACGACGACGTTGTCGATGACCTGCCGCTCGACCAACGGGACGGCGGCCGTGACGAGCGTGCCGAGCAGCGCGGCGCCGAAGGCCAAGGCGGCGTTGCGGCGGTACACGAGGATCTCGCGGAGAATCCTGCGCAGCCAGCCGGCCACCGGTTTCTCCGGCCCGGCCTCCTCGGCTTTCTCCGGCCCGGGCGCGGCAGGCTCCTCGGCTGGTTGGGGCCGTGGGCGTGGACTGGGCAACTGCGATCACTCGACGGGACCCGGAGCCGGATGCGGACTGGGGTCCGGCCGATCCGGCGGTCCGTGCGAGGGACGGGCCGTGTCAGCGGACGATGCTTCGGAGCTCGCGGTGGGCCTCCAGGTCGTCAGGTCCGATTCGGTACCCGCGTGACGCCGGTCCGGATCGGACGCGAAGGAAGGGACGAGACGCCAAAGCCGCCGCGTCCCAGCCTCACCGCGGGGTCCCGGCC
>NZ_CDXDOS010000318.1:0-3421 GCF_978021245.1 Frankia sp. CoBUL1 | reverse complement strand
CTACGAACCTCCGCTGCTCACGACCGGGCAGAGCTCGCCGGACCGGGAGGGCCCGACCTCCGCGCCCGGCCCGGGCGAGAACGGCGCCCCCGTCCGCCGGTCGGTGACAGCCGAGTCCGCGGACCTGCTGACGGACCTCGTCGCGGACGGTGTGCGCACCCTGGTCTTTGTCCGCTCGCGACGGGCCGCCGAGGTGGTGGCGGTGACCGCCCGCCGCGAACTCGGTCGGATCACCGCGGACCTCGCCGACCGGGTGGCGGCGTATCGGGCAGGCTACCTGCCGGAGGAGCGACGGGCCCTGGAGGAGGATCTCCGCTCGGGCGCCCTGCTCGGGGCGGCCGCGACGTCGGCACTCGAGCTCGGGGTGGACATCAGCGGGCTGGACGCCACCGTCACCGCCGGTTTTCCCGGCACGCTCGCCTCGCTCTGGCAGCAGGCCGGACGCGCCGGGCGGGATGGCCGGCGATCGCTGGCCGTGCTGGTCGCCCGGGACGATCCGCTTGACACCTACCTGGTGCATCATCCCGAAGCCATCTTCGGACGGCCGGTGGAGGCCAGCGTCTTCGACCCCGACAATCCCTACGTGCTCGCTCCGCACCTGGAGTGCGCCGCGGCCGAGCTGGCGCTGACCGAGGCGGATCTGGCGTTGTTCGGACCGACCGCTGCGTTCGCCGTCGACGACCTGGTCCGCCGAGGACGGCTGCGCCGCCGGCCCACAGGCTGGTTCTGGACGCAACGGGCCCGGCCGGATGTGGACATCCGAGGGGCGGGAGGACCACCGGTTCGCATCGTCGAAGCGCGGACCGGTCGGCTCCTGGGCACCGTGGACGCCGCGACCTCGCACACGACGGTGCACGCTGGCGCGGTCTATCTCCACCAGGGATCGAGCTTCGTGGTCGAGGACCTCGACCTCGAGGAATCCGTCGCGTTCGTATGCGAGTCGACGCCGGAATGGACGACCACCGCGCGTGACCACACCGACATCAGGGTGGTGGAGTCGTCGCGATCCCGGGTGCTGCCCGACGTGGAGGTGCACCTCGGCGTGGTCGAGGTCACCAGCCAGGTCGTCGGATACCAGCGGCGGCTGATCGCGACGGGCGAGGTACTCGGGCAGGAGCCTCTCGATCTGCCGCCGCGTCAGCTGCGGACCCGGGCCGTCTGGTACACGCTGTCCGACGACCTGCTTGCCCGAGCCGCGATCGAGCCTGCGGATGTCCCCGGCGCCGTCCACGCCGCCGAACACGCGGCGATCGGTCTGCTCCCGCTGTTCGCGACCTGTGACCGTTGGGATATCGGCGGTGTCTCGACGGCGCTCCATCCGGACACCGAACGCACCAGCGTCTTCGTCTACGACGGACACGCCGGCGGGGCGGGTTTCGCTGAACGGGGATTCCTCCGAATCGGTGCCTGGCTGGCTGCGACCCGGGACGCGATCGAAGCGTGTGAGTGCCCGGCGGGGTGCCCGTCGTGCGTCCAGTCGCCCAAATGCGGAAATGGCAATGAGCCGCTCGACAAGGCGGCTGCCTGGCGGCTCCTCGCCGCGGTGACCGCCATGATCGGCTAGCCCCGTGACCACTTCGCCGCGGCGTGGTTCCCCCGCGACCGGACCCGGGTATGTCGACCAGATCGACTTTTCTCCGTCGTTTATACCAACGTCCATGGTTCTGGAGGTCTCGGTGGTAACCGTCGGTGTCGTGCTGTTGCTGGTGGCTGGAGTTCTCACCGCGGATCTCGTGTTGGAGAACAGCGGTCACACCGTAGTCCTGATCATGGGACAGATGCTCTCGTTCGACACCTGGGGCCTGTTCGTCCTCGGCCTGGCCACGGGAGTGCTGGTAGCGGCCGGTGTGCAGCTCTTCCTGCAGGGCTTCGCGCGGGATCGCCGCCGCCACCGGATGGAACGCCAGCGCGCCCGGGAGATGGAGGCGCTGGTGCGTTCCGCGCCGCCCGTGCCCGCCACCGGCGGCCCCCGGTCCGTCGAAGCCGCCACCGGCGGGGCGCGAACCCGGACGGCCCCGCCCGAGGCGCGCCCGGCGGCCGCTCCGGCCTCCGTAACCGCTCCGATGCCCGCGGCTGCTCCCACCGCGGCGTCCTCGGGCCAGATCATCACCCATCCCCACCGGGGCGACCGGATCGTCGCCCGCGTCGCTGATCTGCGGCGCCGTGACAGTGGCGGTGATGCGGCGAGCGGCGCCGCCCAACCTCGCGAGGGCGTCCGTTCCGGAACCGGGTCGTCCACGCCGACCGGGAAGTAGACACCATCCGCTCCTCCCCACGGCCCGGCACGGGCGTGGGCGGACAGCTCCGGGAGCGGGCCGAGTACCGTCGGTAGGCGCGCGAGGACCGTCACCTCGACGGCGTTGCCGTCGACCCGGCAGGCTGCCAGCCGCGCCCCGTTGGCTGCGCTGACCTCGTCGGCCCGCGCGCACACCGTCCGCTGGTCGGCGGGCGGCATCGCTGCGGCCGCGAGGGCGGCGAGATCCGCCGCTCCAGCGGCCCGCTGCCGGACCGCGCTGATCACCGTCACGGTGAACGCGACGCTCACCAGCGAGAGCAGCGCGAACAGGACGGCCAGCAGCCATACCGTCGCGGACCCCGCATCGGGGGCCGCGACGGACGGCGCTACCCCCGGCGTGACGGTCGGCAGCGTCCTCAGCCGGCGCGCCCCGCTCACGACACCATCCGGGCCGGGCATCCGGTGGGGGCATCGGACGGAAGATCGGACGGAAGATCGACCGTCGCCTCGACGGGGGTGACGGCCCGCGCCGCCACCTCGATGCCGGGAACCAGCCGGCTGACGCCGATGCCACCGACGTGCACCGACACCTGGACCTCGAGCCGACCCGCGCCGCGGTGCAGCGTCACGGTGGAGCCGACGGGTGCCGCCTGGATCACCATGGTGTGCACGGCCGAATCCGGCTCCCCCCTGGCGGCCAGGCGGGCGCCGATGCGTGCCGCGTCGGCGCATCGGGTCTGGGCTGCGACGGCACCGAGCATCCAGGCAGCCAGGAAGAAGACGACGAACAGTGAGGGCAGGCCGATCGCGAGCTCGGCGGTGGCCTGGCCGCGGTCCGACCCGCGGACGGATCTCCCACGTCGGCGGGTCACCGGCTGCGGCGGCTGCTGGGAGGAGCGCACAGGCATCACGGCCGCGCTCAGAACGCCACGGTCAGCGCGCGCTGCACCACCGAGGAGACCAGCGACCGGGTCGCGGAGCTCGATACCACCGCGTAGAGGACGCCGGCGAACGCCACGGCCGCAAGCGTGCCGACCGCGTAGTCCAATGTGTGTCTATGCATCCTCCGGGACAGGGGTCAGTCTACCCGCTCACAGGGCCTCTGACCAGGCATTTTGCCGTTTCGGCCGTCCGCGACGGAGCGCCCTAAACGATCTTGCGAGAGAGCTGTCCGCGAGCCCCTGA